>JAQWCB010000096.1 GCA_028707375.1 Bacilli bacterium
ACCTGGATCAATACCCAGATTGAAGCAAGTATAAATACACTTAAGAACGTATCGACCAAAGCATAATAAAAGACCGCTTGATCCTATTAACGATAGTAGGGTTAGGTGGTCTTTTTTCTCGATATTAGATCAGGATATCTTAAAGAGGTTTTTTAGGAAAACCAAGAAAATATACTAAAATATTATTGCAGGGAACAAATCCTTATACTCTTTAATTAGAGCAGATTGGCAAAGTTTTCTATCAAAGCTGTAAAGAGAACTACCCTTAGAGGTATCAGCAGTAGGTCACCCTATAAGTCAATCAGTGAATTTGTGAGCCTTGCGAAAGGAGGTTACTCATAGTTTTTCTTGTCGAAGAAATACTATGAAAGAACAGATGAAAATAAACAGAGAAACCGCAATGCGTTCGTGGACCTCTCGATACGGGAAGAAGACAAAAGCAGTCGACTTTGCCGGTCGAACTATAGCTAAATATGCCTATGATGACCACAACAGCGAATTCGGGTGGAACTTGGACCACATCTATCCTCAATCAAAGGGCGGGAAAACGGCTGATTATAATTTGATATGCTGCCACATTCTTACCAATGATGAGAAGGCTGATAAAATTTGCTTCAATGCGAATGGTCAATCCTTTAAGGTCGTCAAATTCGAGAATCACTATGAAATCGTTAATCAAACAAACATTGAAGTGGTAAAAGAACCAACGTTGTTTGATTCGGCATATGGAATTAGAAGGTTCAAGCAACTTGTTAAAGAGACAAAAAAAGAGAAGTTTTGTAGCGAGATATTGATTGATTTGAGGCTAGTAAGAACCAGTGCTATTTTCGATTTTATTAGAGAGATATTCAATTCTGAGAATGTTAATATCTTTTCAAAAGAGCCTGGATACCCTTTTATTTATTCATCACAAGTACAAAGCAGCCTAGTTGTTATTAGAAGCTATGATGTTGGCTTAAAATCATTGATTCAAGATTTGTTAGACAAATGTCTCTTAATAAACACTTATATGGCTCATTATTTTGTGCCAAAGGGATATCTTTTTGCTTTTGATATTTATTTTGATGTAAGTTATAACAAAACTGCCGATGAATACTATCAAAATGTTAAATTAAGAGACATGAATTCTTACTCGAGCGAACCAACTAATACTTTGTATATTGGCGATTTAGTAGTTGAAAATACTGATGCAAAAGAAGATTTGGAAAAGGAAAATTCTGAATTTAATCCATATGGAGCGAGGATGAGTAATAATAAAAACTTTGGTGGAAAAACATATGTTCAATATGATTATGTTTTCACTAAATTAGCTAAAAACTTAGATAAGGAGGTAAGTAGACAAGACTAAGGTTTTATTTGTACCTCCTTGATTACTGGGTGGCAGGCGACGGCCATTCTTTTTAAGGAACACATTTTTGCCTTTTGAAGCTAATAAAATATTGCGTATGTATCTTGTTTTTTTGACTTTGGAACCGCTTACATGATAAAATAAATTTATCAAGGAGGCATAAAGATGATTAAAGTATTCTTACTTACAACTTTTCTAACCATTAGCAGTGTTAGTTTTAACTCATTTGATAGTAAACCTAACGTTGCTTCAGACTATGATTTCAAAGACAAAATTGTTTTCAATGTTAATAATAGTGCTGATACATCAATTGATTCAAACTCACAATCGAACGAATCTAAATTGCAAGTAATTTTCCAATATGATAATGATTTTGCTTGCAATCATCTAACTATAGAGTCAGAAAATGAATTAATGGAGCATAGACAGGAATTAGCTGAACATTATCAGGCGACAAATTTGTTGCGTTTGACTTCAATCAAATTAGATAACTATGATGATGTATACGCTTCCTCCTATTCACCTTTTATTGTATTTGAATATGATTCATTAGATGAGTTTATTGACAGTGATTATAACAAACTTGCTTTAAGTGATTCGCATAATCTTTCTACTATATACGTGGAAACTATTGACAATACCGATATGGCGAGTAGAAATACTTCAAGTTCAGAAAATTACCCATTTGAGGATGCTCTTGCGGATATCGGCATTCCTGAAAATAAGGAATATGATGGCACTGGTGTTAAAATAGGTTCAATAGAAAGTGGAATTCCTAATAATTATTCTAACCTAAATGGTGTAAATTATGAGACTTTTGGGACTTACAAAACTTCACACGCCTTTCAAACATCATCAATTTATGCAAGCAACGCAGGAATTGCTAGTGATGCTTCGATATATTTTGCCGCTTTAAGGGGTAGTAACTTTGTTGAGTGTGGAGATTGGTTAATTTCAAAAGGTGTTAATGTAATAAACAGGAGTAATGGCGCCTCTGTTGGAACTTATAATTCGGATAGCGCATATGCCGATTATTTAGTCCAAGAGGCTAAAGTTACATTCTCTATTTCGGCAGGTAATAGCGGTAACACTGATGCTATTGGAGCGCCATCTACTGGCATTAATGTCATCTCAGTTGCGTCAAACGATGTTAATTTATCAATCAGTCAATTTTCGAGTGCTGGTTTACAAAGTTCTGCCGAAGCAGTATTAAAAAAACCTACATTAACCGCACCTGGTGGTGCAATTAGTGGTGTTGAAAATGTTAGCGGTCCTATAAGTGGAACAAGTTTTTCCGCTCCTATGGTTACTGGAATAGCCGCTATCTTAATGGAAGAATATCCTGAGCTTAAATATCAACCTGAAGCAGTCATGTCTATTTTGACAAATTCAACCACCTATATTAATGGTCAAAATTATAAGTGGGATCATGATGCTGGGTTTGGATTAGTAAATTATGAAAGAGCTAGAGAAGCTGCTGCAAATTATGATGCAGGCATTCTAACGAGTTCTGTTACCACATCAACACCAATTGTTACAAAGAATATTACAATACCAACCGGAAGCTCTGTTTATTTTAATACGAATATTCTTTTTAACGCATCTGCAAGTTCTAGTCTTTCTTCAATTGATTTTTCAAAATTGGAAGCGTCACTATTAAGCTCGTCTGGAAATATAGTTGCAACAACAAGTGAATTTAGTAATTTCTCATCCTTTATATATTCAAACGATACTCTTTATCAGAATTTTACTCTTATGGTCAAATTATCTGAAAATAAAGATGATAATGAATATGAATACTACGGATATAGTTATTATGTTTCCAATGAATTTGATGCACAAATTACACTGGTTTCTCCTTCAAACGAAGCAGATATTGCTCCAATGATTCGTTGGCAACAATCTACAAGAGGTGCAGTATATCCTCATGCTCCTCATAGCATAATTTTCTTCGATGGTAATAATAACGAAATTACTAGAATAGAAAACATAGATAAAGAATTAGATTCTTATGTTTTAAGAGAAGACACCTGGCAAAAAATATTATCTGCTCCTGGCCAAAACTATAAGGTCGTTGTTGGTTATGAAAACACCTATGGAGACATTCCTAATTATTATTCTGTTGCTAAAATATATACGAAGCCTACAACTTCTACATTGAAAAAGACAATCATTTACCCAAATCAATATGGTTTCCCTGAATCATATGGTGGTAATCAAGAAGAGATTGCTAAGTCTTTCGATGCAGGCGGATTCCATTTTGATACCTTAAGAAAACGTTGTGGTTATATTCAAAGTAAAGTAATTAACCTCTCTCCTAGAAAAGAGGGAGTCGGTGAAGCTTTCCTCCAATATACTGTTGATTCGTTAATTTATAGAGCAGATTTCGATTTAGCTTTCTGGAGTGATAGTGAATATTTTACCGCTCCATCATGTAAAGCATATATCCAGTATTTAAATTCTGATGGTGAATGGGTTACTTCACTTGATATTCTTAACGATATAACACTAAACGAAGGATATGATTTATTAGAAACATATGGCGCTTCTTTTCCTGAAGGTGCATATTCATTTAGAATCTATGCTTATTCACCTACTATAGGTATTCATAATAAAGGAAGAATAAGTATTGGCAATATGGCTTTGTACACGGAGGATTAATTGAGTATGAATCGACTATTTAAACTCATATTATCCACCATAACGATATCTTCATTTGTATTTACTTTACCATCTTGTGGCGAATTAACTCGTACGTCGGAAGAGACCACAATCGAAATA
>JAQWCB010000097.1 GCA_028707375.1 Bacilli bacterium
AAATCGTGAACTTCATCCAAAATATTTTGGCATTTTCTCGATCGCGACCGTCCACGAGTGAGCGGAATAACACAGTATGAACAAAAGTTGTCACATCCATCCTGTATTTTCTCAAACGCTCTAATTTCAGAACCAAAATAATGTATTTTCAATTCCTCGTAGTTCGCTAGTCGCAAATTTCTCTGGATATTTATCACCCGCTGAGGATTAGCTAAATATTCACTAATCTCGTCTTTATAAGATGAGCCTATAAGAACTTTAACATTTGGAATACCTTCCAGTTGCTCTGGATGTAACTGCGCGAAGCAGCCCAGTGCAACAATCTGACACTTTGGATTATGTCTTGCCACTGATTTTATGTGTCGCAGGCACTTTTTTTCAGCCACTAAAGTAACAGCACAAGTATTAAAAACACTGATATCAGCTTTTTTGCTATTCGTAAATGCATAACCTTCAGAGACTAATTTTTCTTTGATTGCTTCCGATTCATATGAATTGACCTTGCAACCAAAAGTTGTAATATTAAACGTTTTATTTTTTTCCATTATTAATGTTTTCTTTCATAAGTATGTAGTTATATGTTCGACATGAAAGCAACTTGAAATTATAGAGACTGTCTATAAACGCTTCCCTGTCATCATCAAAGTATAATTTCATCAAGCTTTGAAGTCGTCCAACAAGGTGATCCTTGGCTCGATACGACAAATAATCATCAAAGATTGGTATTTTTTCCTCGAGACACCCCTGATTGTCAATCACGTATATTGTCTCAAGCTCCACCGAATAAAAGGCCGCCAATTCATTTTGAGAAGATTGGCATAAATATATTAGATTTGAAAAGGATGATTTAAAGAGTTCAAAGCCGTAATAATCGAAGGGATTGACTATCTCGCTACCAAAATCTGTTTTCAATGTATTATAGGGAGGAATAAGTAAGAGTGATAATTTTTTATCATAACACTTGTTGTATAGTTCCGAGAAAAAAGGAACATATATTCGCATACCATTTTTACGCCGCAAAAAAGGTAAGCACCCGTGAATCGTATCATCGGCCTCCCTCGAAGATAGATTCGCCTCTTGATAAAGATCGACTCCTTCATCAATTTTAATCTTATTTTCCAAACTTCTAAGGACAATAACCGTTTTTATTAATCCAAAATCGCTGAGGGCATCATCATATTTATCCAGGCCAGAATATCTCGACAAAAGATAAGAATGCTTATCGTAATAACGCTTATCACTAGTATTTGCTAAAAGATTTGATTTATCATTTTTCCATCTTAAATATGAAAATAATCGAAATTTATTCATTTTTTCTCTCCAAGATATCCGATAACTGAAAGCATATATAAAGCAGCAGTTTCGGCACGTAAAATTCTTTTTCCCAATGAAACGGGAACAAAATCATGTGCGGTGAACATTTCAACCTCGCGCGAATCGAATCCCCCTTCAGGTCCAATGAGACAAATAACCTTTTGGCCCGATATGATATTTACTTTTGGTAATAGATTATTTTTCATTGCCTCATTCTCATAGGCAATGAACTTGTAATCAGCTTGAAGCTCACACGCCGAGTCAAGACTAAATAAACTATGTAAAATGGGAATTATCGTTCGGTTTGACTGCTCGGAAGCACTCTTTATTATCTTGTCAAAACGTTCTTTCTTCGATAGAAATTCTCTGTTATCAATTCTTTTTATGACACGACTTGATATATATGGGTAAATCTCCTTAACTCCTAACTCGACACTTTTTTGTAAAACAAGCTCAAAATTGTTGCGTTTGAGCAAAGGACATAACAAAATAAGATCAAAATCCAACTCTCGCGAGTCAGCATCACTCTTCTGCTTGACAACTTTTGCCTCAAAGGGATAGATGTTGCTGACAAGGCATACAAAAACTTTTCCTTGCGAAACTACCTCAAATGTTTCTCCCATTTGCAAACGAACTACCCTGATATGCTTAAGTGTCTCATCCGAGAATGAGACGTGTTTGTCTTCAAAATTAACGTTGCCAAAAAATCTTCTCACTATTAAAACCTCAACATTAAAATTATATCATATTAATATTGCTTTCAAGGTCATAAAAAAAGCTTCCGAATAGAAAGCTCTTAAGTTAAACTTAGTCAAAAATAACTTTGCCGGTAAATATCAATGTCAACAAGTCGATAATCCATAGAATAGCAAAACCAGCAAAAATCCAAACTATTCCGAGAATGATTGCAAAAATGCTATTGTGGACAATTCCCTTAAAGAGACGATACAATCCCCAAATAATTCCATCCAAACCAGGCAAGGCCAAAATAATCTTAATAATTATCGGACTATTGTCCAACCATTTAATGTAATCTTTCATAATTACCTCCAATATAATCTAATTTTAACATATGTCATTGATTTTCACTACTGGAGGTTTATAATTAATCTATATCAATTTTGAATATCTTTGCACAAGAGTAAATGTTGGAGCACGTAATGTTAAATATTATCTTTGTATGTCACGGGAATATTTGTCGGTCACCAATGGCTGAATTTATTTTCAAAAATTTAATTAATCAAAAAAAACTCGCCGAGCAGTTTGAGGTATCTTCGTATGCAACTTCAAATGAAGCTATCGGTGAAGAGATGCATCCGTTAGCAAAAAAGCAATTGGAACTTCACCAGATTCCTTTTGAGAGGCATCTTGGTCAAAGAATTAATATCGCAGCATATAAGAGCAGCGATTATGTCATTTGTATGGAAGAATACAATATTATAAACCTAAAAAGATATCTTTTTATTCGTGAATCGTCAAAGATAAGCTTGCTTTTAGACTATACATCCGACCCTAAAGATTTGATTGACCCTTGGTATTCTCACGATTTTGAAAGAACTTTTTCCGAACTCTCCATTGGATGTGATGCTTTTTTAAATTATCTAATAAAAAAGCATAATCTAATATAAATATATTTGTATAAAAAAGGACTTGGCCTACTGACTAAATCCTTTTTTTTATATATTTATTGCAATTTTACTTGAAAAAATAACTCATTCTGCATCTTTATCCTTGGCATCGTGACCATATCCATAGCCATAGCCATAACCATAACCGTAGCGTCCACCACTATTCGTGTCATCTTCGGTAACCATTGTCATAACAATACCAATAATATTAGCATTAGCACGTCTTAGTGATTCGACCGCCTCAGCTAATTTTGCTTTAACAGTTAAATGCTGAGCACAAACAACTAAGAAACCATCAATCAATCTTGAAACAACCAAAGCATCAGCCACAGCAATAACAGGTGTAGTGTCGACCAAAACAAAATCATATGTTTCACGCAACTGCTTAATCAAATCAGCCAATTCAGCAGATTGAATAATTTTTAAAGGGAATGGAGTTTTAGAACCAGCCGTAATCACATCCACCCCATTCACGTGATGAATAATATGCTTGAGATCCGCTTCACCGCGAACGTATTCTACGACACCAACTTTATTTTCAAGCCCAAATAAACGATGGACAGAAGCGTGACGGATATCTAAATCCACTATGCATACTTTCAAATCTTTTTCTGCGTACAATTTTGCCATATTTCCCATCGTTGTCGATTTCCCCTCCGATTGCACTGCCGAAGTAACCGAAATGACCTTTAATTGATTATTAACTTCAGCGAAGGAAACATTTGTCTGCAATTTTTGAATATTTTCACTGGCAATCGAACTCATATCCTCAATTAAGCCAATACTTTCACTTTTCCGCTTATGGTGAATAAATTTAAGCCAAGTCAATTTTTGCTTTGGTCCATAATCAGGAATCATACCTAAAACTTTCAAACCTGTATTTGCCTCGATCTCTTTGCGGGAAATAACATATATATTCGTCAATTCGCGAATGATTGCATAAATCACGCCGACAACTAGGCCAATAAGAATACTTATAATCCAAATCAAAGCACTGGAAGTTGAAACATCTTCAACCGATTCTTTTCTGGCGCGCGAAGTGATAATTAAACTATTTTTCAAAAGCGCATAAGAATCATCAGTTGCTGTTATATTCACGGTATTATCCAAGCAATAATTAACAATATTGATTGACAAATTAGCAT
>JAQWCB010000098.1 GCA_028707375.1 Bacilli bacterium
GGCAATGATTAAAAACACCGCGGAAATTAAGTAATAAACCATAACTAAGATATATCTCGACATCGGAATGCTGCCATCCATGTATGAGGAAAAGGGAAATAAGAAAATTCTAATCACCTGGAAGATACCAGCTGAAATAGTAAATATCCCCCACGATTTTGAATAGACCTTCATCTTCTCTGCGGCCATAAATAGGAAAAGCAATAAGAGAATGTTGTAAAGAATATCGATGGAACAATACATATTCCCAGTCTTCAAAGTGGAATAGAGCAGGGAAAAGCCAATGGCAATAAAAATGATTCCCCCTAAGTCAAAATTGTATGAAATCTTATTCGGACGATATCTCAACATCTCAATTTCAATTCCCTTCGGTTTAAAATATGAGGAAATTCTTGATTTTAATGTCGGTTTGGATGAAACTTTTGATGATTTTAACATTTTAATTTGCCCCCTTTGTCTTCGCTTTATACTCGCGATTGATCTCTTTTAATCGCTGAGACTTTTTCAATTGAACAACACCGGTAAATATAGGCAAAAGGGTATAGATCAAAATCAAGATTGCACAAGCGTATCCCAAGTTAAAAATCACCGGATTCTTACTTAGCCACGTTTTATCTTCAATGTGATGAGAAATAAAGTAGTCGTTAATTTTATCAAAGGGCAAGGCAAAGTACTGCTCTTGATAAAAGGAAATTTTACTGATGAGAAAAATAGCCGCAAAAATTGAAAAACCGATTGCAATTAAAAGCCAAATATAATTTGATATATAGTAATATTTACGAGTGTTACTTTTGGTGGTCGCATAAAAAATATTAATCAGCACTCCACCCATTCCAATAAAAATTATTGCATTGTTAATTGGGTTGATAGTTTCATAGAAATTCTCGTATTCACTATAGTACTGCAAACATGAAGTAGGAGTAGCCATACATAGTGAATATACAAAGACTAATCCATAAATTACTATTCCAATTACTCCTGTGTTTTTCTTTGCAAAGTTTTTTAATTTTTCCATTATTTTACTCCAAGTAATAATATAAATCTAAGGGGTTTATATCTAAAAACCCCTTAGATATCATCTTTTAGCGTCTATTAATCAACTAAGATTAAAGACCCATACGCGCATAACCATCGTTTTCATACTGTAAGAAACCGGTGAGGTTAAGTGTGGTATTAATCGTATCTAACATCTTGTCATAACTGAAATCATATCCGCCATATGTGCCGAAACCTTCCATCACAATATTGGAATAAACACATGATTTTTTCTTGTCTTTATTAATCTGTGTTGAGAGTTCAGTGAAGTTAGTCGCTAGAGCTGTTTGTTCTGCTTTATTCAACGAAAGCGTGGTGGGAACAATATCATATAAACTATTATTATTATCGGTTTTGAAGTTAACGTGTTTTAAGACACCAAGTTCAATCGCCTTGTTCATATTGTCAAGGAAAGGTCTCGCCGTTGCAGCAACTGTTTGATATTCCATTCCTTGCTGTTTGATATATCCAATAGGATAGGTTGCACCAAGATAATAACGATAGTAATTGGTGTAGTTTCCGCCAGCTAAATCTTGAAGTTCTTGCTTGCAGTCATCGGATAAAACAGGAACTTGTTTACCTTGGTAATCCATTGTCTTGATTCCACCCGTAGAATCCTTGGCAAGATATTCATCAGGGCCATAAGACATTAAACGGTTACCCTCTTCGCTCCAGAAATAATCAAAGACCGCAAGGCAACGATTTAATATGTCTTCATCGTCAGCGGTGTGAGCCGTGATAAACCATCCATCAGTCTTAACTGATCTCCAAGATTCGGTATAGTGGAAATATTCACTATCGCCATTCCAGTTATAAACGGCCGGAAGAACCGGAGCGACATTGAATTTTCCGCCGTTGAGCTTAGCGCAGGTGGCATCATTGTCATAAGCGCAAGTAGTCTGTACATAATCGTAAGTAGCAAAGCCACGATCCTGCTGGAACAAACCGCCACGGAAATCTTCAGAATCAGCAACAACAGTACCTTTTGTTGTGAAGTTAGGAAGAATTAATCCCTCACCATAGAGTTCATTCATCTTACTCAAAGCGATTTTATTCGTTTCTTCACCGCGGGAATCAGATAGTTTTCCCTCGCTATTGACAAATAAGAAACCATTTCGAGAATCTACGCCACGATCACCAAAGAATTGCATGAAACCCCAAAGGTTAGCGGCCACACGATCGTTACGACTGGCTCTTGGGAAAAGTGGAACCATATCGGTACTACCATCCCCCGTCAAGAAAGTCGGATTGGTCTTAACACATCTAAAGAGAGCAACTAATTCATCAACATCATATGCCGCATTAGCGCCAATGAATAAGTCAGATCTCTTGGTGCCGTATGCATTTTGATAAGTTGTATCAATGTAGTCGCGCAAGGCCTTGACAAGCGAATCGCCTGTCTTATTGGTCAAAGCGTTCTGAATATCAATAATATTCCCACCGCTAGCGTATTTCTTATGCACGCTACCGACGGCTCCGTCCTTAACAATTTCAATATTGGTATCGACTGAAGCCGGTCCAAATCGAGTATATTTATTGGATATTGTTGAAACCGTGTCGTACGAACCAGCTTCGCCATCAAGAAGTTCTTCAACCCAATCCGTGCGAAGATTCAAGCAGCGCTCAGCATCGTTGAATCCATCGAAGTAGGGAGCATAGAAAATATCGCCATTCGCATCAGAAATAATGCTCTTAATAACTGGATTTTCTTCCAAAAAAGCATTAAAGTTAGGCATCTTGTCTAAGTAATCACCAAGATTCAAAATAGTTGAATTTGTTGTTCCTTCGGCGATGATGTCAGCAGCGTGTCCTTGGGCGATGTTTTCATCCGCAAAAGCATTTGTTTGATATGTTGCGAAGGCATCGCTAATAGAATCACCAGCATTAGTTGAGGTAACATCATTGATTTCAATATTCATCCGTTTTTGTAATTCTTTCCAAACGGGTTTAAAATCACCTGTATCGTATGGAGTGCCGTTAGGTGCGGTATATGGCAGTGCAGCTTTGCCCGCTTCATTGAATTTCATTCGGGTGGACAAATCTTTATACATTACTGACATATCCAATGTCACTTTTTTCGAAAGATCCGGAGTATAGCCTGCGGAAGTTGTCTCCTCTAGTGAGGTGCTTTCTCCCTGAGTACTGTCTGTGGTTGAAGTCGAGTCGTTATTACATCCAGTTAAGGCTAGTAATCCGACTGTTAGAATGCATAAAATTGATTTTTTTGCTTTCATAGTTTCTCCTTTCAAATTTTGCATTTTTTGAACATTAAGAGCATAAGATTAACATTCGAAACATCATAGAATGGGAATTAAAGCCTATTCCTTTACACCGCCTATATTTACTCCAACAGCAAAATACTTTTGGATGAAGGGGTAAATAAGTAAAATGGGGATAATTGCACACACAATCATTGCATAGGCAAATGACTGACTTGCATAAGCCCCAACTGTTTGGGCGCCATATTCAGAAACCTGCTCCTGAATAGTAGCAATTTCGGATTGAATGACAACCTGCAGAGGTTTATCATAGATATTTTCGACTGTCTTCATGGCCCAGAAGTATCCATTCCATCTTGAAACTCCATAGAATAAGGCAACTGTAGCAATGGTAGCCTTAGACATAGGGACGAAGACTTTCGACATTATCTGAAATTCGTTAGCGCCGTCAACTTTAGCCGCTTCCTCAATTTCTTTCGGAACTGATTCAAACGAATTTCTCAACAAAATAACATTAAATGCGGACATGCCCATGGCCAAAACAACAAGCCATTTCTGGTCAGCAATCCCCATATTCCCCAAAATTGTTCGCGTCTGAATATAATTGAGGTAAATGGGAATCATTCCCGCCGAGAACCACATAGTGAAAATCAAAATGAAGTTTAAGAATTTATGACCGAACAAATTTGCCTTCGACAAGGCATACGCGCCTAAAATCGAAAGAAGCATACAGTATATTGTTCCGTAAAAAGTAATGAACATCGTATTGGAATAAGAAATCCAAAAATATTTTTCTAAAATAACATCCTTGAAAGCATCGATTT
>JAQWCB010000003.1 GCA_028707375.1 Bacilli bacterium
AATCTGACGAGAGAGAAACTTTGGAAAAATTAAAAAGCAATCCTTCCAAGGAAGATATTATTAATAAACTTAAGGAAGGTGGTATCGTTGGTTTAGGTGGTGCCGGTTTCCCTAGTTTTATTAAATATAATACGAAAGATAAGATTGATACTATTTTAATTAACGCTATCGAGTGCGAACCATATTTGACAACGGATTTTATTATCGGCTCACGTGCTGATTTATCGGAAACGCTATCTACGATTAAAGTCTTTCTCGATGCTTTTGATATTCCGCAGTGTATAATCGGTATCAAAAGGGATAAGCCAGAAGTTATTGCTAACTTTTCGCGTACTTTAGAAAAGTTTGGCGATGATCGAATTGGACTCAAGACTGTTAAATCTGTTTATCCAGCCGGTTGGGAGCGAGCTTTGATCAAGATGACACTCAAACGCGAATACGATAAGCTTCCAAGCGAATGTGGCGTTATTGTTAATAATTTGCAAACTGTGATGGAGATAGGCAAATTATTTTTCCACGGCGAGACTATGTCATCACGCTTGATGACAGTTTCGGGAGAAGTGAATAAACCTGCAAATATTAGATTGCCTTATGGTACACTGGTAAGCGATATTCTTGAAGCCGCTGGTGGAGTTAAGACTGATCCGGCAGTGGTCATAAACGGAGGACCAATGACTGGTAGTCCTTATATGAATGGTGATATTCCCACTGCGATGCAAGCGAATGCTATCACCGTGTTAAAAAGAAAAAAAGTTAATACTTTACCTTGTTTGCGTTGCGGGGAGTGTACAGCTCATTGTCCTGCTAACTTGCAACCTTGTGAAATCAATTTTGCAATCCAGCGAGGTGATTACGAACGCGCGTACAAACTCAATGCTTTAAGTTGTGTTGAATGTGGACTTTGCTCGTACGTGTGCCCTTCAAATATTGAAGTATCGCAAGGGGTAGCAAAGGCAAAACTTATGGTGCGACTCAAAGTTGCTATCAATAAAAAGTAGGGGAGGAAGATATGAAATTTTCATTGGAAAAAGCTCCGCACTTAGTATCGTCGCGATCAACGAGAAAAATAATGACCATCCTAAGTATTTCACTCTTGGTCTTAAGTATCTATGCTATCGCTTGGTATTTTGTAAAAGCGGGCAGTAACTATGGTGTTCATGCCATATTGATATTTGTTGTTTCCATTGTGACGAGTGTTGTTGCGGATGCCCTGTGGGCGATTCCAGCGCTGCGGGATAAAAAGGTAAAGTCATTTAAGGAAAGACTTCAGAATTGGGGTCTAAAAATACTTGATTCTTACGGCTATGTTTCAGGTCTCATCTTTGCTTTGTTGCTTCCGGTAGGAACAACTTTATATGTTGTGTTTATCGGAGCTTTCATTGGGACTTTCCTTGTCAAATCCATCTTTGGTGGCTTTGGGAAAAATATTTTCAATCCTGCGATTACAGCAAGGATATTAGTTGGTGTCAGTTTTCCTTCAGCGTTGTCGACAACCCTAGGCGACGATGTTGCGACGAGCGTTATGAGTGGAGCATCTATCACCACTACAACGGCTAATTTAGGGTGGACTACTAACTTGCAAGGAATTTCTTTAGGCAATCTCTTCATGGGAAACTATCGTGGAACCTTGGGAGAGACTTTTGCTTTTTTGATTATATTAATTGGAATTGTGCTCATTGTTTTAAAAGTTATCGATTGGCGCATTCCTACGTTCTATCTTGCTTCGCTTTTTGTTACGGCCATTATTATGGGATTGACATCAGGATTGGGTGTTCATTCATTTGAATTTGGCTTGCGTAATATTTTGCTCGGCGGCGCGATGTTCGGGGCTGTCTTCTGTTTAACTGATCCAGTCACTTCACCGACTTCAAGGCAGGGAAAAATAATATATGCAGTGAGTGCTGCACTGTTGACTTGCTTGATTAGATATCAAGCATCATCGGTTGAAGGTGTTGGTTTCTCTATTATGTTAATGAACATTTTGACTCCGCTCATCGATCGCTTGTGCGTCTCTAATTCGAATAAGAAAATTGGAGTTAAGGTGGGAACCATCAGTGGTATTGTGGCCTTAACTTTAGTCTTTGGTGGAGTTTATGGTAGCTTAAATAAAACCAGTGATACCTATTCTTCTACGGTTGAAAGATGTGATGAGAATATGGATTTGTATGACATTGCACTCGATATATCGCGTAAGAATGCATATGGATATGAAACGGTTGACAGCGAGGTTACATTGAATCACGGCACATGCTTGAAAAAAATCAATTTCACTTTGGATGATGAACCTGCTAGTTACTATCGCTTGCGCACCGATCCAAAGGATTCATACAATTATAAAAATTTGGAAACGCCGATTGATGGCTACATTGAATTTAGCATCGTTGTTAATAACGACGGAGTTGTCGGATATAAATATATTGATGGCACAGAAAATTCCTTGGGAATTGAGTTTGCTCAACAGATATCTATAACTCCAGAATATCCATATTACAACGGGAATATAACTACACAAAATGTTGTGGTTGAGTCTGGTGCAACTTCGGCGGTTAATTCGATTGTTACTATTCCTTCAATGCTTAAAACCATGCAGGATGCTGAACGCGATTTTGGCTTAAATGTATCAAATGCATATCCAGTCGCTATAAAGGAGATATATTAATATGAATAATTATGTTAAATTTCCTTTAGTCCTTGGGGGAGTGTGCTTAATTTGTGGCACAGCCTTAGCTGGTGTTAACTATATGACTGAAGACATTATTGCCCAGCATATTATTGATGCTAAGCAACAGGCCATCTTTGACATTTTAGATGCTAATGACTTGTCTTTAAAAGGCGATTCATCAACGATTGTTGAAATTCCCTGGACTGATGGACACGCCGATACATTGGATACGAGAAAACTTGTCCCTTGCACTGACGCTGATTACTACTACTATCAAGCAACAACTGAACCTGGTTATTCAGGAACGGTAACTTTTGGTGCTTTAGTTGATGCTAATTATGATATTGTTGGTTACAAGTATATTACTGGTGATGAAGATGATATCGGGAAGAATGCTTCACAGAAGATAACAATCAGCGTGGAATATCCTTACTCTGGTGGCAATCTTGTAGCGGGGGAGACTATTGAATCAGGAGCTTCGGCTAAGGTTACACTTCCGAAGGTTGTTTCAGCTTTAGAAGATATTATTACTGATGCGCAAACTATTTCCGGTGGAAATGTTGACACTGATGAAAATTTGGCGACAATTTTGGAAAATGATGGTTTGGAATTAAAGAGTGGTTCAGAAGTTACGGATATACCTTGGGAAGGTGAACATGCAAGTACCTTGAATATTCGAAAGCTCGTTCCTTGCACTGATGCTGACTATTATTACTATGAGGCAACAACGGCAACTGGATATGCTGGAACCATTACTTTCGGGGCTTTGGTTGATACTAATTCCGATGTTGTCGGCTTTACATACATAAGCGGAACCGAAGACCATTTAGGAAAGAATGCTGTGAAAAAGATTACTATCAATCTCGAACATCCTTATTCCGGCGGTGCGTTTGTTGATGGCGAAACTATTGAGTCTGGAGCGTCAGCGATGGCGACTTTCCCTGTGGTGGAAGCGGCACTTGAAGATATTATCGCTGATGCGCAAACATTATAGGAAGGATGGATAAGATGAATAAATTAAAAAAATCTAAAGGAAAGATAATTCTTAATGGTATTTTTTCGGAAAACCCCATTCTTTCATTAGCCTTAGGGCTTTGTCCTGTTATTGTTTCAACCCAGTCCATCGATAATGCTATCGGTATGGGCGCAGCTATATTAATCGTTCTTGTTCTATCGAATTTAATTGTGTCTTTGATTAAGAACTTTATTCCTTCCGATGTTAGAATACCAGTCTACATCGTGATTATTGCGTCTCTTGTTACTTGTGTTCAGCTTTTGATGGAAGCCTATACTCCAGAATTGGCTGCGGCCTTGGGAGAGTTCTTACCTTTGATTACAGTTAACTGCATTATCTTAGGAAGGGCCGAAGCCTTTGCGGCTAAAAATACTCCACTCGATTCAGTGATGGATGCTATTGGTATGTCTTTGGGTTTCTTCTTGGCGTGCCTTGTCATCGCTTTCTTCCGTGAATTTTTAGGAACGGGCGGCTTAGTGTTGACTAATCCTTTTACAACCGAAACAATTTTCAGTTGGCATCCGCTTGAAGCGTATGCTATTCCTGTAATGATTCAAGCGACGGGTGGCTTTATGTGGATTGGAATTATTATGGGATTGTTCAATATGTTGCTGATGCATTCTAACGACAAAAAAGCCAAGAAAAAGAAAGAAGCCGCGAAAGTTGTTTGTCCTGCGGCTCAGAAAGCCTAGGAGGTAATACAAAATGACATTTATCGTTACATTGATTTCAACGATGATCATCAACAATATCATCTTGGCGGGATATAAAGGATTGTGTTCTTATTTTGGAATTTCCTCCAATATGTCTTCCGCGGTAGGGATGGGATTGGCTATGACGGTCGTATCTTTTCTATCGGGTCTAATTTGCTGGGGCTTGCATTTTGCGACGATAGCCTTAGGCATTACTTATTTGAATACGGTTTTATTTATTCTAGTTGTTGCCTCACTGGTACAGATTCTCGAAATCGTTTTGAAAAAATTTGTTCCAAGCTTATATAAGGCTCTCGGTATCTACTTGCCGTTGATTACTACTAATTGCGCTGTCTTAGGTTTAGCCTTAGCTCTTACTACTTATGGTGCTGCTGATTGGCAAGCCGTTTTAGGAACATGCCTTGGTATGCCTTTAGGTTACTTCTTGATTCTCGTTATTTTCTCAGCTGTTCAAGACAAGTTGAAATTGACAACTACTCATCGTGCCTTCAAAGGCTTGGCAATCTCTTTTATTGCTACAGCTTTTATGGCTTTAGCTTTCGTTGGATTTACTGGACTTTTATAATATGAGCACTGGACTTAAAATATTTTTATCAATCTTATTGGTGGCTGTCTTGCTCGGGGCTTTTATCGGCACCTATGTGTGGAATAAGAAAACCAAGAAACCAGATAATTGTCCTAAGTGTGAAATATCTTGCGCGGGTTGCATGCTCAATTGTGCAAGCCGTGAAGAGGAAGTTTCAATTGAGAAAATTACGCATAATTTAACAGAAAATTTGCATCGCGACGATGCGAAAAAAGAAACGGAGAAGAAATAATGGATAGTGTTGCGAAAATATTTGTTGCGATAGGTCTCTTGTTTGGAGTAGCCGTCGTTCTCGGTGTGGTGATTGCCTTTATTGTTAATAAATTTAAGGTTAAAGAGGATGAGCGTGCTATCAAATTGCTAGGAATGTTACCAGGAGCAAATTGCGGAGCCTGTGGATATCCTGGATGTGCTGGATTGCGAGATGCCATAATTGAAGGAAAAGTCACAAAAATCAAATCCTGCAAAGTTATCTCGACTGAAGGTGCTCAGGAAATTGTGGACTATCTTAACTCGGCTGAAGGTGAAGATGGCTCTAAACTCAAGGTTACTTTGTAATATTAAGATTTGATGATTAAGAGAAATCAAGCCAAACTAATCAAATTTAATTGGCGGGATATTGTTGCTATTGTGACTGTGGTAGCTATTACTGCCACAGTTTTTGTATGGACATTATTTGTGATGCCTTCGGCTAGTCAAAATGTCGATACGTACCTATTAGCCCGTTATCACAATGATGTGATTTTTCAGAATTTGCCAGTTAGGGATGGTCCAACATCTTTGGAATACGTCATTTCCTTTCGTCGCGATTTAAGAGTAAACGAGACTTATACCAATACTTATAAAGAAGGTGAAATTAAGAATATTGAAGCGACAAACTTAGCAGATGTGACTTCTCCGAGCGAAGTTGACGGTTACTATTTGATCGTTAACTCTACTTCTGATGATGTATTCAATGGCTTTCGCGATTTGGTTGGGCCGCAAGTCGATGTCAAAGTTTTCAATATGGGGTTTCAAGTTATTCTTGAGGATTCGCCTGAAAACGTTTGCTCTAAGCAAGGCTTTACTGACAATGCCAATGTACCGGTTGTATGTCTTCCTAATTCAATGTTTTTTTGGCTTGCTTCCAATAGTTATGACGGTCCGGATGCATAGGAGAGAAAAATGAAAATACGCAAGATGACAGTGACAGCTCTATTGGTAGCCTTAGCAATTATTTTTCACTATATTGAATCATTTATTCCAGTTATTATTCCGGGATTTCATTTGGGTCTGGCCAACGTGATAAGTCTTTTTGCTCTCTTTTATATGGGATGGCAGTATTATCTATCCGTTCTCTTTCTTCGCGTTGTCTTAGTCGGTTTGATGTTCACGGGTTTTGGCACGACCTTTATGCTTTCTCTCGGTGGCGCTATTTTAAGTAGTATATTTACTATGATTTTATATTTTTTCACTAAAACATCAATCTATGGCGTATCAACTGTTTCGGCTTTCGCCCATGTTTTAGGACAAATTATTGTTTACATCGGAATCGTTAATACCGCTTATATGCTTCTTTATCTGCCACTTCTGGCTGTTTTGGGAGTGGGATCTGGACTTATTTTGGCATATTTGACAGCTCACATCATCAAAGTCCTTCCAAGTTTCAACAATATGTGTTCCATTCGACGGAACCATTCGTGATTTGGAATTAATTGATTTTGTTTATTGATTATCGAGAACATTATTATTAAAATAATTAAGTCTAACTATGTACTATTTATGAAAAAACGGCAAAGGGAAATAACTATGAAACGCAAAATACTATTTACATCCGAATCAGTTTCGGAAGGTCATCCTGATAAACTTTGCGATAAGATCGCTGATTCAATTTTGGATGCCTGCTTACAAAAAGATCCAGCCTCACGTGTGGCGGTCGAGGTTATGGCGACAGTTGAGAAAATTGTCATTGCGGGGGAAGTTACTTCTAAGGCTAAACCTGATTATGAACGAATTGCTCGCGAGGTTATGCGACAGATTGGCTATACCTCAAAGGAAATAGGTATCGGCTGCGACACCGCGGAGATTGAAGTTCTTGTTAAAGAGCAATCAAAGGATATTGCGCAAGGTGTGGATTCCTCTTTTGACTCGAAAGCCCTCGGAGCGGGAGATCAAGGGATGATGTTTGGCTATGCTTCGAATGAAACTGAAAATTATATGCCGTTGCCCATTGTTATGGCACATAAAATAGTTAGAACGGCTTCGCAACTGAGGCGCGAAGGAGTGCTTAAGCACGCTCGACCGGATATGAAGGCTCAGGTGACCATTGATTATACTGAAGCCAATAAACCTAGAGTTGATGCTATCGTTTGCTCGGTGCAACACGATGAAAAAATTACAATTGATGAATTTAGGAAGAATATTCTAAATCAAGTTATCATTCCTGTCGTTATTTCTTTTGGAATGAATACGGATTTTGATGCATATATAAATCCCACTGGTCGTTTTGTTATTGGTGGACCTATGGGTGATACGGGATTAACTGGGCGCAAAATTATTGTCGATACATATGGCGGATCATGTCCTCACGGCGGTGGCGCTTTTTCTGGTAAAGATCCTTCCAAGGTTGACCGATCAGCGGCATATGCGGCTCGCTACTGCACCAAGAATATTGTCGCAGCCGGATTGGCGGATAGATGCGAAATACAATTATCTTACGCTATTGGGGTTTCAAAACCGGTATCGATAGCTATCGATACCTTTGGAACGCAAAAAGTTAAGAAGGAAATAATTCTTTCTGCGGTTGAGGATTTATTTGATTTCACCCCGCAGGGAATAATTGATAAATTCAATTTAACGCATCCGACTTTTAAATATGCTGATTTATGTAATTATGGACATTTTGGTCGTCCTGATATTGATTTGCCATTCGAAAAATTAGATATGGTCGATAAATTGAAAGCATATGTCAAAGAAAAATTGTAGCGCAGAAGAGATTAATAAAAGGCAAGCCCAAACTCCTTTTTTAACAGCGTGCAAAAATTATATCGATTCGAATCCGACACCTTTTGATGTTCCGTCACACAAGATGGGAAGAATAACAACTGAACTTGCTTCAATTACTGGCGAGGATATTTTTCATTGCGATTTTAATGCAGTCATCGGTCTAGATAGTCTATTTCATCCAACAGGAGTTATTAAACAAGCCCAGGATTTAGCCGCCGAAGCCTATCACGCCAAAAAAGCCATCTTTTTAGTGAATGGAACAACTGGTGGCATTCAAATTGCTATCAATGCACTCATCGCTGCCAAGGAAAAAATTATTGTTCCGCGCAATGTACATAAATCGGTTATTAATTCTATCATTTTTTCAGGAGCATATCCTATCTTTGTTCAACCAGATATCGACCGAAACACGGGCATTGCAAATGGGGTTAAGACTGAAGATTATGTCAAGTCAATGGATGAAAATCCGGATGCTAAAGTTCTATTTGTCATCAATCCCACCTATTTTGGAGTAACGAGCGATTTGAAAACAATCGTCGATTTGGCACATCAAAGAGGAATGCTTGTTATGGTTGACGAAGCCCATGGTTCACATTTTGCTTTCAGCGATAAAATGCCTATTTCGGCAATGGATGCTGGAGCGGATATTTCTATCATGTCCACCCATAAGACAGCCGGATCGCTTACCCAGTCTTCCTTGCTCTTAATTAAAAATACCGAGAAGATTGATGTAGCAAGAATTATGCGCGTATATTCGATGTTTACTACGACTTCGCCTAGTTACATTCTGCTCGCTTCGCTTGATGCTGCTCGGAAATTAATGTTTTTTGACGGAAAAAAGTTAGTTGATGAATCGATATATTTAGCGGAGTACGCACGCCGACAAATAAATCGCATTCCTGGTCTATCTTCTTTTGGACTTGAATATTTTAACTGCTCTTCACGCTTTGCTCGCGATGCGACCAAGATTGTCGTCGACTGTTCGGCGTGGGGGATTACGGGTTTTCAATTATTTAAATTGATTCGAAAGCGATTCAATATTCAGTTGGAACTTGGAGATATCAATGTCATTTTGGCCATTGTTGGCATCGGTTCAAGAATTGAGGATATCGATGTTTTGATTATGGCTTTGCAAAATTTTTCCAAGGAATTTTATCATGTGGGACACAAACAGATTCCGTTCCATTTTCAATTACCTCAGCCAGAATTGGCTGTTCGCCCCCGCGATGCGTTTTATGCTCCGACCAAGGAAGTAATAATCGAGAATGCGGCTGGTGAAATTTGTGCTGAATCTATAATGATTTATCCGCCGGGCATTCCGCTTCTCGTTCCGGGAGAAATTGTGGGGACAGCCGAGATTGAATTGCTTGACTACTATTCCAAAAACGAAGGCTTCCTTCTTTCGGATTCGAAAGATGGCTACATAAAAGTAGTTGATCAATCAATATGGTACAAGGCTGATCAATTGAATTACGAATATGAATAGTTTTAATATTCATATTGTTTTCCTTGGAATAAAATCTTGTGCGAATTGCTATTCAAAAAAGATATATATGTTATAATAAAGAAAAGGTGAAAGCGATTTCACCAGAGGAGGAAAATTTATGAAATATACGATTGTCGGTCACGGAATAGAAGTGACTCCCGCCATGAAAAAACAGGCGATAAAAAAACTTGCGAGAATCGAAAAGTATTTTGATGAGGAGAATGATAACAAGTGCAATATTACTTTCTCTGTTGGACATCACGATCAAACAGTAGAAATAGGAATCACGACAAAGACAGATAATTTGCGGGCTAAGGTCAAAGCTGTTGATGCTTATTCAGCTTTAGATTTAGTTATAGATAAACTTGAAGGACAAATGCGCAAGATGAAAACGCGTTTGATGAAAAGTCACAAGCGCAACAGCGTAGGTGAAGATATGCGATTAGATTTGATTTCTGATGCTGAGGTCGCTCCGCTCGAACAGATTGTTAAAAGAAAAATATTGCAACTTATTCCGATGGATGCCGAGGAAGCACTTGCGCGAATGGAAGCTCTCGATCACGACTTCTTCATTTATCTTGATTCTACGACTGGTCGGAAATGCGTTCTCTATCGTCGAACCGCTGGGAACTATGGCGTTATTGAGATTGAAGAATAATCTCTTAAAGTAATGTGTTGAAGGATGAGACTTTTGGCCTCATCCTTTTTTAATTATTAGCTTGGAAAGTTAACGAGGAATTGACCAATTGTATCAACATTTTTTAAACCATTCCCAGACTTATAGTATCGATGTATTTTATATAGAAAATGTGTTATATTAAATGACGTCTATTCAAGGGGGATTTATATGAAAAGAGGAAAAAAGTTATATATCTTGTTAGCAACTTTTTTGCTTGCTTCGTGCGATTGGAGCTTTGTATCAAATCCAAATGAGAAACCATACGTTGAATATACCATTAGCTTGGAGCAAATAAACAGCAAGACAGGATGGGTTCACATCAGCGATGCCGATGGAAACATTATCGACGATGTGACTAGTGATCCTTTTAATTCTAGTATTTATATTAAATATCAAGTAAAGAAGGGGCAAGGGCACGATTACGATTTTGAAAATGATTTTTCAAATGAAATGGGATATTATTCAGCTTTGTTTGATCGTCACAATTATTACTCGTACAAAGGAAAATTGCTTAACAATATTCGTGTCTTGAACGATAGTTATGGAACCGGTGAGGCTATCGTGGTACCAGATATTCTATATAATTCCTTGAAGAAGGCTTTGAATTTTTCTTTGATAACCGACAATAAATTTAGTATCGGAATCGGTAATCTCTCTTCGCTTTGGGATGCTTATATTTCAGCGGCCTCGAGCGCCGGCTCACTCTACGACAAAGAAAGTACCATGCAGCAGCGAGTAATCTATAATGATATTGCGGAAAGTTATGTTGAATTTGCGCGAATGACTTCTCCTTTGCCTGCTCAGCTGGCTCAAATGCTTGCTTTTAATGATGATGATCACAGCATTACCTTTAATAGTGATCAAGCCGTTGATGATTATGTTGATAGTCATTTAGGTATCGCTAATGAGATCAAAATTAGTTCGACAGCTTTGGATTTGACAAAACCATCTATTACTTTGGGCGGTTTTGGTAAAGGTGAAGCAACTGAACTTTTTGTCGAAAATCACAATGAGAAAAGTTATTTGATGAATTCAGGGCACTCCTCAATTAAATGCATCAATCAGAAAATTGACGGAACATCCTGGAGTCTCACGGTCGCTAACCCGTATTATTACGAGTCAGTCAAATCAGGAAATATAAATAATAACATAAATAATTCTGATATATATTTTACGCATGATGGCTCTTTTGATTTATCGACTTCGGGATATTACGAGAATTATTTTTATGCTTATGAAGACGGGAAATACGTGCTACGCCATCATATTTTAGATCCGCTTACGGGGTATTCAAACAATACTTTTGCCAGTGCTTCGGTTTTGCTTGATGATTCTGGATATGCTGATATGTATACGACAGCTTTGATGAACGCTTCTTCCATCAGTGAGGCCGAACAGCTTAGAAAGAAAATGGATCAGTATACCAATTTGAATTCGGAAGCGTATTATTTGATTAATAGCAATGTCGATAATGAAAAGAAGACAACCTGTTACGTCACTAGTTCACTTCGCGACTCTTTTAAATTTACAAACGAAACCTGGCCTAATAATTTTGAGAATGAACCGATTACTAGCATCGAGACAATTAGGGAATAGTCGAGATAGAAATTTGACAATTTCAAGTGATAAACATAGAATGAGTAAGGTACATAAAAATGATTAAGTTAATTGCAACAGACCTTGACGGGACTTTATTTTATCCCAAACGGCGTTTTACTTTGTTGACTCGAAAGAACCAAAGATTGCTTAAAGACTTTTCTTCAGCCGGTGGCAAAATTGTTTTAGTTACTGGTCGCTCTCGCCGTGTAGCAAGCAAAGTGGGGAAAAAGATCAAAACTAATATCTCTGTCTTAGGATGCAATGGGGCATTCTTTTATGAAGATGGGGAATATAAATACGATAAGCCAATCAATCAGCAAATTTTTATGAAGGTTTATATGAAATTGCGCAAGAGCTATGGCATCATTGGTTGGTTGTTATTAGATGATACAGATGTGATTAAAATATCAACCCCGGTTGTAAGTAAGATTGTCAATCTTGTGGCGCGTTTGTTCAATCGTTTTAATTTTGCCTACAGTGAAAAATACGTTCTGGGAGAGAAACCTTTTTTAGATGCTGTGGGGAGTGGAAAATGTTACAAGTTAATGCCGATTTTTGGTATGGGCAAAGGCGGAAGAGAACGGGCAAAGGTTGCGGCCTTTGCCCTCAATGATTTATTTGGCAGTCAGCTAGATATAACTATTGCTAACGTTTCCTTGGAAATAACGCGAAAGGGAACAAATAAAGGAAATGCCTTGCGCGAATATATCAAGGAAAAAGGGATAAAGGAAGATGAAGTTTTGGTGATAGGCGATGCGGATAACGATGTATCTATGCTTGCTAGTTTTCAACACTCATTCGCAATGAACAGAGGCGAGAATGAACCAAAGCGGATAGCAAACTATCACATTGACTACGTTTCGGATATTCGCGATTACATTTTGACTGAAAATAATGAATTAAAGGAGTTTTCGCCACCAAATCATTCGACTTAATCATATTTTTTAGGAAGCCGATTATGTGTAGTGTTTTTAATTTTTTTAAGAAAATTGGTGTGAAGCAGTATATTGTAAAGATATATAGATAAAAAACGGAACAATACCGAATATCAAGCAATATATTTGTAGAAACACACCTATAATTGTGTTATTATAACTTAGATATGTGCAAAATTATATCTACGTATCATTTGGAGGAAAATCTATTACTATGAACGAACAAACAAGATATGTTATGGCTATTTACGAACTAGGAATCATCATTAGAGATTCAATGGAGTACTTGCTCCCGCCTGGCAAAAATGGATTTGATTTAAAAGTTTACAAATCTAGAAAGCAAATGTGTGCCCATCTCATTGATGAAAAATCGCCTTTTCAAATATTTTGTAACAACAACAAGGCAAAAGCCAAAGATTCGGATATGACAGTTGGTGAGAAAATCTCGAGCCAGGTTCACGAATTTTACGATGATGTATATGGAGAAGAATCACGAATCGTTAAAATTGATCACGATGCTGTTGTTGTTGAAACTTCATTGCTCTTACAATTAATGGATTACTGCATCGGTTTGCACGAGACAATTTCAGACATTTGTCTCGGTTTCCAAAATTCCTTTGAGAAAGCGGGAACGCTTGAACCTGATTTAAAGCAATTATTGCTTTGCGATGATCCTTTTTATCGTTCCATAGCTTTTAGATCAATTGCAACTGTGTTTGTCGTTAAGTTTGCCGAATACAATACTGCCGTTAAATCATATGTTCTTGCTGAACGTAAGAAAAATGGTGTTGATCCAACTAAACAACCAGGATTTGATCCCAAAGTCGATCCTTCTTGCGCCTTCATTTCCAACGAGATGACAAGAGTTGTCGGTTTCTTTAATTTCTTGAGAACTCACAATAAATCACACGATGTTATATTTGAAGATTCTATAAAGCGCATGCAGGATGATTTCCACTATTTTGATGGGTCAAAGAAATTGGCTCCCGGTGAAAAACTTCAGGATGCCATGAAGCGTTTTGAGACAATCTTTGTCCCAATCATTCCTGGATATCGCGATGCGTGGGTTCGTATTTTCAATAAAATATTTGGTGAATTGAATACATACGAGAAGGAAATGCTTAAAAAGGCTGAGGCTTTGAAAAAAGAAAAAGCAGAAGAAGCATCAAAAGAAGAGAAAAAAGACACTTCTAAAGATGAGGAGAAATAGATATGTCGAATAAGAAGAAACAAAAAAAGAAAGTAAGCGCAAGAGAAATTGTAGCTTATTCTATCACTGGTTTCTTTTGGCTAGGCGGTTTAGCTCTCTGTATTATGGGCGTTTACGCTTTTAATGGTCCGGGGAGAATTGTATACAATCCGATGTATTTAGCACAAAAAGGCTTTTCAAAATGGTTGGGTTGGTCTAGTACAATTGATTTCCGTATCTTAGGGACTATTATATGTCTTGTTTCTATGGCGCTATTCTTGATGTTTGCTTACCATTATGCAAATAAGAATCGTGAGTTCAGCGAGCGTAGAAAACGTCAACTTGAACGTTTGAACGAACTGATTGCAAAGGATAAAGAACTCCAAGAAGTCAGCGATGAAGAAGCTACTGATCTTGATGAAGATAAAGTGATTGATGAGCTTCCTGAACAGACGACAGCTAAGATTAACTAATGTTTAACTGATATTTAAATTATTACAAGAAAAAAAGACTGATTTTGATATGTGAACTATATCCCAAATCCTGGACAGCAGGAGCGGTACAGTACATATCAGTGTAATCAGTCTTTTTGTTATTTCTATAGGAACTTGTGGAATTTTTTAGGTATTTCTTCCCTTGGTAATTTCTCAACTTCATCGAGCGAGCCCATCTCTTGAGCCTTAGCATAAAACCACTCTTTATATTCCAGCATTTCCAAATTGTCCTGTAACGATTGCATTTGTGCTAATACTGAATCTTTTTGCTTCTTGATAATTTCAGCCCGCTTAGTGTACTTTTCGTCGCCTTGAGTATAGTAACTTACAAATGTTCTGATGTCTTTAATCGGCATTCCTGTCTGCTTAAGACATCCAATGATATTTAACATGCCTAAATCCGACTCTTTGAACATGCGGATTCCTCCATTGGTTCTTTCAATAAATGGAAGTAATCCTTCTTTATCGTAATAACGTAAAGTCGAGGCATTGACATCCATTTTTTTAGCAATTTCTCCTACGGTATAATACATTTTGACTTCCTCCACTCTTTATTTTAACTTTTTTAATAAAGTTCTTGACTTAAAGTTAACTTTAACTAGTATTATATACTTAAGCCTATTGACAATAGTTTAATATAGTCGCAGGCAAATAACAATAGGAGAATGTTAAAAAACGGAAATATTTATAGAATAGTCAAAATATAATAGAAATGTCATTTATCTCATGCGATTATTTCGTTGCGGTACGGAAAGTAATATGTGAGCATATCAATCAATTTTTTATGATAAACATGTTATAATTCGTAAGCAAAGAGAGAATGATTATTATAATTGTCTAGATGTTAAAGGAAAATTTATGCTTGAAAGCAATCATCTAGCTAATTCGATATATTTAAAATTTTAACATTGACCTAGGTGATGAAGGAGATAAAAATGAATAAAAAAATAGAAAATCAAACATTTCAGCAAGAACGAGCGTTATACAATCTAACTGATGCGGAAGTTATAAATTGCCATTTTGGAGGTGAAGAAGATGGTGAATCGTGTCTCAAGGAAGCAAGAAATATAAGTGTAAAGAATTCTTATATCAATCTTCGATATCCGATGTGGCACAATCATCATTTTGAATTGATTGATTCTGAACTTGATGAAAATGCTCGTGCCGCTTTTTGGTACTCGACTGATGGATTGATAAGAAATGTAAAAGTCAAGACTATTAAGTCGCTGCGCAACGCTGAGCGCATTCGCATCGAGAATTCAGATATCGTTGCGAAGGAAGTTGGATGGTTCTGCAAGGATATATATATGGAAAATTCTCATCTAGAGGGAGATTATCCTTTCCTTAGAGCAGAGAACATCACAATTAACAATTCTAAAATAGATGGCAAATACAGTCTGCAATATATGGAAAATGTTCGCATAACTAATTCTATCCTAAATACAAAGGATGCTTTCTGGCATTCAAAAAATGTCGTTGTTGAAAATTGTAAAATAAACGGGGCATATCTAGCATGGTACGCTGAGGATATTACCTTCATTAACTGTGAGATTACTGGAACTCAACCCATATGTTATACTAAAAAAGTAAAAATGATTAATTGTACGATGCACAATACTGATTTAGCCTTTGAATATTCCGATGTTGAAGCGGATATTGTTGGACATATTGATTCAGTTAAGAATCCTAAATCTGGATATATAAGGGCTGATTCAATTGGTGATATTATTTTGAAAGATTCTATAATGGAAACTAACGCGGTAATCGAAGTCAGATCAGCCAAGGAAAATAGTGAAAAATGCATGTCGTGCTCCGCTAATTAGTTTGGGTCGATAAATAGTAAAATATTTTAAAATTAACTATAGAGAATAAATATGAAAGGAGTCACAATTATGATTAATTTAACTATTAATTCTAAGGTTCTTCAAGTGGAACTTGAAAATAATTCATCAGCTCAGGCCTTAATAGAACTGTTGAAAAAAGGTCCGATAGAAATATCTATGAATGATTATGCGGGAATGGAGAAAGTTGGAAATCTGCCGACTAAACTTCCTAGAAATGATAAGCCCATCAATGTTGGATGGGGCGATGTCATTTTGTATCAAGGAAGAGCCTTTGTTATATATTATGAACACAATTCCTGGAATTTTACTAAACTGGGAAAAATTGTCAATATTTCGAGAGATGCCTTAACTTCGATTCTCGGTCGAGGGTCACTAATAGCAACCTTATCTTTATAAAAAATGAGTCATTATAGACTCATTTTTAGTATTAAAACATATCTATAATAAGACAAATAAAAAGCTGTTAGTAAATCAATTATGAATAGCTAACAGCTTTTTTTAAATGTATTAAATCCAATTATTTCTTAAGATCAGAGATAATTTTTAGCGCGTTAAGTACTCGAGGATAACCAATATAAGGAATCATTTGCTGAACTAATTTAGTCATAAATTCAATAGAATTTCCAACATTGATGTTTCCAATCAAATGAGATTTTAATTGACTAGCCGTATCGCCTTGACCTAATAGAAAGCAAAATGTAATGAGTTCGCGATCTTTAAGTTCTAAGCCTTTACGCGTGTAATAATCTCCAAAACAATTTTCGGCTAATAATCTATTTACTGGGCTGGCTTTATAATAATCTTTCATCTGTTCACCAAATATTCTCACTTGGCAATCTATTCCTTTTTCCAATCTATTATCCATAGTTGTCGTCGATTG
>JAQWCB010000099.1 GCA_028707375.1 Bacilli bacterium
AGCCCTGGTTAAATTTTTAATATCGTCATCCTCAATCATATCTATAAGTTCGTCAACCCGCTTAAATAATTTCTCATCCTCTATCGGACACGAAAGATAAAAATCCGCTGGATTATAATCTTGGCTATCCGCCTTAAAAAGTTCTTCAACCTTGAGTTGAGGATGACCCCGGTACTGAAAAACATTTCCCGAAACATTGATTATTGATCCCGGTTGCAATAGTTCCGCATCACCTTTCTCAACTGTCCATTTTTTACCATTCAAGGTTCCTGTCACATCCTGGAAATTGATATTGTAATACTCAACTCCACTCGCTGCTATTCCTTTGTCAGCAGTTTTGACAAGAAGTGGCCCATCGAAACGACCACCAGTTTTAATTATATCTTTAATATATGTCATATTTGTTCTCCTCCCACATACTTATAATATCATCAAAAGCGTATTTTTTTTGCAGCATTTTAGCAATAACCTTAGCGCGTATTTCCATCATGTTATATCCGCAATGATTCAACTTTTGAAAGGTCGAATCCATATCGACTTTCAACAGTTTTAACTCCATCTTTTTATAATTTTCTTCCACCGCAGAATTCTTACTTAAATATTTTTTAATTAAATCATCACAATTATCCGAAGAATATCCCATCTTATATAATTTAGAAAAGACTGAATCTCGCGCCGAATTAAAATTTTTATAATTGTATCTGTCAAAAAGGGAACCAATCAACTCCTCTATTTCGATATAATCAAAATTTACATCGACCATTTCTTTCTCGATATCGCTATCGCTATATCCGTCTTTCTGAAGTTGGTGATATATGTAACTCTTAGAGAATCCTTTATCTTTTGCATCCTGAATATAGGTTTGGATGTACTCGGAATCGTTGATTATTCCGCGTTCATATGCCTTTGCAATAATACTATCAGCAACATCGTTTGAAGCATGTTTAACTTTAATCAATTTTTCTTTTATTTTCTTGGCAGAAAACATCCGCCCTGAATTAACAAGTTTATTCAAATAATTTTCAAATATATAGTTATTTTGACTATCGCGCAGCTTTTTGACTTCATCTTGGGTTATCTTTTTCCCCTGATATAACTTAAAATCCGAAACGTATGCATCCTCGGAAATATCAAAAATTTCTCCACTAGATAATTCAATTCTAATGGAGGATTTGAGAAATTTAATGTTGGAAATGCTGTTACCAATATTTTCGCAAGGCTTTTTTGTAGACATTCATCATCCTTTCATAATATTTATCAAGACCGAATAATTCTGTAGCGTTTTGATAAGCCGCATCAAGAATTCTCTGCTTTTCTGAAGGCTCCAATTTAATAATTTTCATCAGTTTCGCATTAAAACTCGTCGGAGTTTTAAAATAGAAACCAGTTTGTTCATCCTTGATTACTTCGGTTAAATTATCATCGAATTTGGCAAGGACCATAGTCTTAGTTGCCATGGCTTCATCGTAAGTTAGTCCCTGTGTTTCAGAGGTACTAGCGGAGCAATACAAATCAGCGAGGTGATAATAGTAATGAACGCTATCGTGACCAATAGGACCAACAAATTCAACTATATCATTCATTTTTAAACGCTGACAGATATTCTCTAAATTACTTCGATCAGGTCCATCCCCAACAATCAATAATTTTATCTTGTTTTCATACTCGGGATTCTGCTCAATAAAATTATGCAAATATTTAAGGACAATATCGTTGGATTTTTCTGAAGCAAGTCGCCCCAAAATCAGTATGACAAATTTATCGTTTAATTCGTATTGCTTTCTTAAATTACTAATCACAAGAGAGTCAATATTTTTTTCATCAAATGATGAAAGATCAATACCGTTAGGTACAATATTAATATACTTCTTTACGCCATATCTTCTCAAGGCCTCTTTCGTTTTAGAAGATGTCGTGACAAACTCTGTCGTGCTGTCACCTATCATCACCGAAAGTGAAGCAATCAATCTTTTGGCAAAAAAATCAAATGGTTTCTTTCCTTTGGTGACATAGTAAGTGTAATCTTCATACATCGTATGGTAAGTATAAATAAGTGGCAATTTTAAATTGCGCGCAATGATTCGCCCAAAGATTCCTATTCCTACTTCAGTTTGGACGTGAATAACATCAGGATTATAACGTTTTATTATGCGATAAGCCTTAGTGTTATATATGCTTGAAAATTTGTAATTATATAATCTTTTTATTGTCAATCCTGGGATTCTAAGCACCCCATCTGTCACGGCAAGGTGATGCTGATTGGCTAAAGATGTCGTCACTACCATCACCTCGTGACCGTGACTTCTAAGTGTCTTAGCTAAAGTGTATGTCGCGGTAGCAACCCCATTGATCTGCGGTGGATATGTATCAGAAAATAATGCTATTTTCATTTTTCAGAATCACTCCATTTCTTTTCTTTTTTTGCCATTTTCGCTTGCTTTTTTCTTTGGTGTCGCTCATGTCTTTTCTGCAATCTCAGAGCCTTTTTCCTATCGCTAGCTTTAATTGCCTCTAAATCTGCCTGAATTGCCTTTTCAAGCTCAGTATCGCGAACCGTGGTAAGTCCCTCTTCAGCCGCAATGCTTTTAATATCATTATACACATCTTTTAAGTATCTTTTAGATATCTTTGTCATCTCATCATCTTCTTCATAAATATCTTTTTGCTGCAAAATCAAAGATTTCTTTATGTTTTCAAATGAATTCTTAATATCATCTGGCGAAGCAAAATTGCTGTCTTTCCAATGAAAGTTCTTGATGAATTTAGACCAAGGCCAATTGCGTTTTTTACGTCCCTTAATTGATTTTTTATCTAAAGATAGTGTCGATGTTTGCGCTAAATCCGCCTTTTGATTATCTTGATCAATCACAACATCCTTGAGATTTATTGCCTTATTTTCTGCTAAGTAAAGAACCTGAAGATCGACAAAAGTTTCTCGGTTGTTATACTGCGTGACTTTTGTCTTTGGCGAGCCTTTATAAAAAATAAAAACGATAAATCCGGTGAAGAGCGTAAAGTAAAATGTTATGCCACGGCACAACAGATTAGCGGCTGAAGTTATTGCTGAATTGTTATAAATTGAATAGAATAGAATCTGAAATCCAGCTTCAGCACTACCGGAACCACCAGGTAAAGGAATGAAGGAAGTAATCATCTGCAAATAAGAATTCGACCATATGCATTGGAAAAACTTTCCTCCCATATTCGCTCCAAGTGCAAGGCCAGCAAAATACGGCATTACGTGCCAACAGGAAAATTTGAAAAATTCCAACAAAATTGTCAGCAAAAGGACCCAAAAATTTTTTAGCAATCGACTTAATTCAATTCGAAAAGTGGCTACTTGTGCTGCAAGATGGGTTCTTGTCTTCTCGGGTTCGCGTATCATGTGAAACTTTGCCCCAATGTTGATGCAAGTATTTAAAATAAAGTGATGCAAATGTTTGGAATATGACATAAAGAAAAGAAAGCCTAAAGAAAGACAATTGATAACAAACCCGATGGATGAAAAAGCAATGGGCGAAATGGTCCATCCCCATATAGTGATATCGTTCATATTAACTATAGTCGAACTATATCCAATCGACATAGCCAATATTCCCATAATTACAATAGATGTTTGGGAAACAATAAAAAGCATAACGAGGATTGAGGCGGCATTAGGAGCTTTGATACCTTGTTTAGTAAAAGTATACGCTTGAACAAATTGACCTCCGGACGAAAAGGGTGTTATAGATGAAAAGAAACTTCCTATCAGTCCATTTAGCACTCCTTGATAATGCCGATACTTTCGCTTATAACTCTTAGCAAAAATTGTTAAGACACTTCCCTCGATAATATAAGATATGATAATTATTACTACCATCAGCATAATGTAATAAACGTTTGCTGAAGAAAGCGTGGAGAAAGTTTCGACAATATTGTCCTTTAAAACATAATATACGGCCAGGATAGTAACGCCGAGCATAATTAAAATAGAGATCAAATACTGAATTTGTTGCTTAGATATTTTTGACTTTTTTTGATTCTTAGCTTGTTCCATGTTATCTCCAAATTACCTAA
>JAQWCB010000100.1 GCA_028707375.1 Bacilli bacterium
GCGGTCAGGGATGGTAAGAACTTGGAGGCGCGTGAACACGTGGCCTATGGCAGCACCATTGCTGGTATGACAATGCAATTAACAAGCACAACAGCGCAGCACAGCATGGAGCATGCCATGAGTGCATATCATCACAACTTGCCTCACGGAGCAGGACTAATAATGATTTCCAAAGCCTTCGCAGAATTTTTTATAGAACGACACGCTTGCGATGAGCAATTTATTAAGATGGCACGCGTCATGGGATTACCTATGGCGGACAAGGCTGAAGACTTCATCGAAGCCTTAATCAATTTGCAGAAAGCCTGCGGAGTAAGCGATTTAAAAATGAGCGACTATGGAATAAAAATTTCTGAGTCAATGACCTTAGCCAAAGGAGCACGAAAGATGCAGGGAGGACTTTATCTTGCGAATCCCAGTGAACTCAGCGATGAAGACTGCGCTAAGATCTTTGAAAAATCCTACAAATAATATCGATATATAATAGTTATAAAATAATGATAAACCCTTTAAATTGAATTTAAAAATTCACGAAGAGGGTTTTTTCTTTCTCTTTTTATATATCAAACAATTTTAATATATTTATATTGATCAATTATCCCTTTCGAAGCGTATCAATACTATTTTCATTATATATAATATAAAATTTAAATGAACAAAGGATGAATAAGGATATGCAATATAATAAGAGACTGGCTTCAGTCAGCGATGCGACTAGATACTTTTTTAAAAGCTTTTTCTATATGAGCAAGATGATTGAGAGAGATAGAAAAATTGTTGATGAAAAATTTGTCGAGCGAATAATGCTTACTGTGACACAGGTAAATGGCTGCAAAATATGTTCGCAGGCCCACGCTAAACGTGCCTTTGAAGTTGGATTGACAAAGGAAGAAATTAGCAAAATGTTATCCGATGAGAAGGATGAGGTGTCACTAAATGAATCAATTGGAGTGCTTTTTGCCACAGATTATGCCGATGAAAGAGGTCGACCCAATCAAAATGCCATTGATCGATTATATCAAACTTATGGACGTCGAAATGGGAAAGCTATTATTGGGGCCTGTGCAATGATAATGATGGGTAATACATTGGGTATAGCCTTTGATACTTTTAAGAAAAGATTAAAGGGCATTAAGACCGGGAGTTCTATCTTTCGCGAATTAGGTATATTCATGATCTTTATTGTCATGCTCCCCATAGAAATATTGACCTTTGTGCTAGGGTTTATCATTAACTGCTAGGAAAATTTGTCATTAAATATGCACTTTTAGCAACTTTTTAATTCATCTTACTAGATATGTATTCAAAAAAAGAGTAAATTAAAGGTGTAAAGAGAAACTGAATTTGGTCCTAAAATATGTTGAACCTAAACATTTTTTAAAATTATTTGCACCGACGAGGTTTGATTTTACATCTATCAGTTATTATTTGTATTCCTTTGGGAAAAGAGGTATCAAAATGAGCAAATATGACGAACTTATGCAAATAGGAAATGCCAAATATGATCAAGGCGATTATCAAGAAGCGCTAAATCTATATAGAGAGGCATCAGAATTGGAACCTAACAATCCTGATGTGTGGATCAGTTTAGGAAACACTGAGCAGTGGACACAAAAATTCAGTCATGAGACCTCAAAGGCAATCGAGCGGTCGTATAAAGATTATGCCCACGCTGTTGATGTTGCATCTATTGAGGAACGGCTTCGCGTGAACAAAGAAATATTTAATGGACTGATCAAACAATCTAATATATTGGCGGGAAGCATATTAAAATGTCAAAATTCTCGCGACTCGTTTTATCGCATTGATGAGATGGTTTCATCTAATCGCCTCATGCTCACGTGGCTGGCTAATTTCTTTGCTTCACCAAAATTTGACTTTCGTCCCTTCGAGGAAGATCAGTTCGATTTTGTGGTTTCTCTAGTGAATCTAATCTTTTTGAACATCAGAGAATATTACAACCGCATTCCTAACAGCGATCCATTACCGGATTTAAAGGGTGTTAAGATGATATTCACCTATGAACTTTTACCCTTTATCAAAACATTGAAGTGCTATCGAAGAAAAAAACTGAAAATTGTTAATGGCATCAGAAATGAAATTGATAATATACGCGATGAGATTGAGCGTTTGAGTGATGAAAAGTATATGCTGGAAGAAGAAAAAACACAAGGCGATGTAAAGGATGACTTGGAAAAACTTAAGCAAGAAAAGAAGAAATTTAAGTTTATCAAGGATTCAAAGATGCGCACAAAATTGAAACTTCAAATTGAGAAGATGCAGGACAAAATGATGAAGAGTGAAAGAAAATATACTCGTGAGATCAATCGACTTGAATTGAAAATTAGTCATTTGGAAAGACGAATTGAATATCTTCAGCGCAGCATCAATGAACGCATGTCCTTGTTCATGTAATTATCTTGAGTCCTGATTGAGTTTAGTTAGTGGCAAAATATAATATAGAGCTAAGGAAAATATCAAGTCAATTAGTGGAAATATGTGGAAGGAGTACTATGTTAAAAATATGGCTATTTAGTGAAAAAGGTTGTGGTGCCTGCTCGTTGAACGAAACGCGCATAAAGGATGTGCTTAAAGATTTCCCCAAGATTTCATTTCAACATGTCGATATTGAAAGCCATGGCGATTTGATTAAAAAATATCAAGTTCTCACGGCTCCTACAATTGTTGTAACCAATGATGATAAAAAAATATACGAGATAACAGGAATTATTGAGCGCGAGCGATTCCATCGCGAATTGGTTTATTTAAATTTCAAGACTTCGGGAATAATTTAACATTATCCGTAAAGAGTGAGAAAGATAAAAATGTTTTTTTGATAATATTTTAATATTTTAGTTATTATTTTGGACTGTATATTCAGTCCATTTTTATTTGATTAATATAATTTATTTAAGTTATTGCTAGTTTTTAATAACTAAAGTATCGCTAATCTACCACTTTCTCACAGGGTCGTAGCCCATGTATGATTTTAATGAATTCGTTCTTAAAAGAATATTTTACTAAATTTTGACTAAGACAATTATTACTAATAAAATATAATAGATTACAATATCTATGTCGATTCAAGGCTGAGATCGATAAAGTGTTGACTTATTTCCATAATCAAAGGAGGGAAGATGGCTAAATTATCGAAAAAACTAATGCTTTCGGCAACAACATCACTATCTTTGGTCGCTTTTATTGTGGGCGCTAGCACTTTTTCGTGGTTTCAATTAAATAAGTCTTTCAGCAATATCATCATAGTTGATTCAGGCGATTTGAAATTCTCCAGTTATGATGTGAATTTATATAAATATATTTTCCCCAATTTTAATGGAGAAATATTAGATGATACACCAGATGGCTTTATTAACTACGACGGAACTGGCGAGGTTCACGCTTTTGATAAAGATAGAATTTTGACTGAGCAGATTCCGATGAACAAATATGATCCCTTTTATTTGGATTTAAATCCTCAGGATTCCGTATCAGATCTTTTAACAAATATCGTATTGGAATTCAGCGCCGAAGTAGAAAACACGGTGGATGCGAAACTTAATTTGAAAGTTGTCAAGATTGATGATGTTTCTTCCTCAGTTTTGCGCATAACTGATTATTTGGACTTTTGGGTAGTTAGCGACTCTAGTTATCAATCATCTTCGTCAACTTATGATGGGGTTAACTACCCCGATTCCCCAAGTATGGAATATTACAAGGTCAAGAATTATGCCGAAGCGGAAGACAGCGATGGCGACTTAGCGCTATCTCCAACTTTCTCTTTTATCAATCAGCCAAGCGAAGTAACCTATGGCACAATTTATAGCCAAGAAATTCCAAGTGGGGCTCCAAGTGAAAGCGGGGGTGAAATCACCAAAACAACGATTCATTTTTTTGTTAATTTTGATTATAATCAAGCTTCCTTGGCCAGCTACTCCACTTCACTTGAAGCTGGAGTAACTATGAATTTATATTCTGATTACTATTTCAGTTTGAGTTTGGAGCAGTTGTAATATGCATAAGAAAAGAACGAAACTGATGTTCTTAGGAACAACTGTC
>JAQWCB010000101.1 GCA_028707375.1 Bacilli bacterium
ATTATTAAATGATTGCTTAATCTTTTAATATTATACAAGAGGTATTAAATATGGAAACATCATCTGAAATGCACGGTATTGGCGATAACGTCGAAGAGTTGAAAAAAATAATTCCTGATGAGGAAACTGCCGTTGAAGCTGCAAACATTTATTCTTTATTAAGCGACAGCACCCGTCTAAGAATTCTATATTTATTAAAAGGAAGAGAGTTGTGTGTATTGAATATTTCAAAAGTGATAAAAATGAGTTCGCCCGCCATTTCTCATCACTTAAAGACGTTGAAGCAGATGAAAGTAATTACCAGCAAGAGAATCGGACAGCGCGTACATTATTCAATATCAAATAACAAGGAAGGAAAATTTGTGACCAAATTATTGGATACAACTTTTTAAAATGAGATAGATTATGGAACAGAAAACATATGCAATCGAGAACTTAAGAAATCACCAGCTTGCTCACCAAATCGAAAAAGAAATAAATAAGATTAAACCTTTGAAGGCTAAAATAATATGGAGAAATAAGAAGTTGATTCTTAAATCCACTTCGGCTATTCCCTTAGTAAAAGTCAAAAAAGTCATCAACGATATAGATAATGCTATTAAGATTGAGCCAATAATAGATGAATGCGAATACTGCAATACCACTCACTCAACTCATTCTAAAAAGACATGGCCCGTTAAAGATATTATTACTTCAATACTGGGACTTGGACTTGCTATAACAGCCTTTTTCGTTATTGATATAAACTTTTACATAGGCCTTGCTCTGTATATAATATCCTATCTAGTTCTGGGTTATGAAGTGATTATTGAGGCCGTGAAAAATATATTTCACGGTGGCTTTTTGGATGAAAATTTCTTAATGGTTATTGCCAGCATTGGTGCTTTTGCCATTCAAAAATATCCTGAAGCAATTGGAGTAATGCTTTTTTATAAAATAGGTGAAGCCTTCGAGCATTATGCAGTAAGTGAAAGTCGAAATTCTATCACCAAGGCTCTCGACATGCGTGAAGAAACAGTCACGATTATAGATTCTGCTCACCACCAAAAAATTATGCCTATCGCTCAAGTCAAAGTGGGTCAGCACCTTCTTATTAAAGTCGGAGAAAGAATTCCTTTAGATGGTAACGTTACGCGTGGTGAATCATTTCTAGATACCTCACCAATAACTGGCGAGCCCGTTCCGATGAGAATTAAGGAGGGAGATTACATATATTCTGGATGTTTAAATACCTCCGGAGTAATTGAAATGATTGTTGAAAAAGAACTTTCAAATTCCATGGTCACTCGCATTTTAAATTCTGTTGAGAACGCCACCGAGAATAAACCTAAAATTGATCGCTTTATCACGCGTTTTTCAAAATTTTATACTCCTATTGTTGTTGGTCTTGCCTTGGTTGTTGCTATTGTTCCCTCTCTAATAAGCGGGGAATGGGCTAAATGGATAACCTCGGCCTTAACTTTATTAGTCATAAGTTGTCCTTGCGCTCTTGTCCTATCTGTTCCCTTAGCCTATTTCTCTGGTATTGGTCGTGCCTCAAAATATGGAATATTATTCAAGGGCGGAATAGCTTTGGAAACCTTAACCAAAATTAAAACTGTAGTGCTAGATAAAACAGGAACGCTCACCCTTGGCAATTTTGAAGTTCAGCAAATTAAAATCGTCAATCCAAACTATAAGGAGAATGATTTTCTATCTATCGCCGCCAGTCTTGAAAATAATTCCACCCATCCAATTGCTAAAAGCATTTTAAGAAGAGCGGAAAGTAATCATCTATCATTTTCTTTGACCACTGATGTCAAAGAAGTTTCTGGTCAGGGAATCGAAGGAAAAATAAAGGGCAAAATATATTATCTAGGTAACGCTGAATTTATGAAAAGTCACCATATAGATCATAATTATGATTTAGAAAAAGCATCTGGTACCATTATTTATTTATCCGATCAAACTGAGCTTGTTGGTTTAGCTTTTATCTCTGACACAATAAAACCCAACGCTAAGAAAGTGATGAGCGATTTAACCAATAAAGGCTTAAAAACAGTCATGCTTACAGGGGATAATACTAATTCCGCTCTCATGGTTCAAAAAGAAATCGGTGTCGATGAAATTTATACTAAATTACTTCCCGATGAAAAGCTATTGAAAATGCAAGAACTGCGAAAAAATGGACCGATAATGTATATCGGCGATGGCATTAACGATGCTCCAGTTATTGCCAATGCTGACTGCGGGGCGGCGATGGGAAGTGGAACCGATATGGCTATTGAAGCCTCTGATATGGTCTTTATGAATTCTGATTTATCATCTGTTACTCTAGCGCTGAATTTGAGTCAAAGGACACAGATGATTGCTAAAGAAAATATAGTATTCGCACTAGCTTTTAAACTGGCAATATTAATTTTAGCCTTCGTTGGCTTTACTAATCTTTGGCTAGCAATTTTGGCTGACACTGGAGTAGCAATATTGTGTTTATTAAATTCCATGCGACTTCTTCGTTACAAAATGAAAAATTAACTATATAAAGAATATTTTACTTTAGTGATACTATATTGGTATAGTTTAAAAAATAAGGAGAAGCAATCATGGATGAACTCAAATTATTAAATGGAGTAAAAATTCCTTCTATTGGTTTAGGTGTCTTTCTTTCCAATGAGGGTGAAGAAACTCGAAATGCCGTTAAATGGGCTTTACAAGCTGGATATAGACATATTGATACCGCCAAAGCTTATCACAATGAAACATCAGTAGGTCAAGGAGTCAAAGCAAGTGGCATTGCGCGTGAAGATGTTTTCATTACAACTAAAATATGGAATGAGGATGTTCGCCACCACCGAGTGCGTGAGGCTTTCTTTGGTAGTCTTGAGCGACTTGATGTCGACTATATTGATCTATGTCTTATTCATTGGCCCGTGAATGGTTTTCCTGAGGCTTGGAGCGAATTGGAAAATTTATATCTAGAAGGGAAAATTAGAGCTATTGGAGTTTCCAATTTCCACGTTCATCACTTTGATGAATTGAAAAATACATTGCGAATTCTTCCTATGGTCAATCAAATAGAGTCAAACCCCTTGATGAATAATCAAAAATTGATTGATTATTGTCAGAATCAATCAATTGTAGTTGAGGCTTACTCCCCATTCGGAGGCACTGGATCAAAATTATTTGAGAATCAAACATTGAGACAGATTGCTAAAAACCACCATAAAACTGTAGCAAACGTAATAATTAGATGGTGCTTGCAACGAAATCTAGTAGTATTGCCTAAATCAGTTCATCAAAAATATATTGAAAGTAATTTCCAAAGTTTTGACTTTAGCTTATCTAAAGACGAGATGGAAAAAATTAATTCTTTAAATACTAATACTCGTTCCGGAGCTGATCCAGATAATTTTAATTTCTAATCCTATCTAATTAATTCTTTAACAAAAGGAATAGATGTCATTGCTCCTCTTCTTTGCACCGTGAAGGAAGAAGCATAAACACCGACCTGAATTGCTTCTTTAATCTTTTTTCCTCCTGCAATTGCGTTTATGAAATATCCATTGAATGTATCTCCTGCACAAACTGTATCTACAACTTGAACCTTTTCAGCAGGAATCATACCATGACATAATTTATTCTGATAATAAACACCATGCGAACCTAAAGTGACAATAACATTTTGGATACCTTTCTCAATCAATTGCGCACATTTTACTTGCATACATGCATCTGGATTGTCTACATAGTAATCTAATTCTTTTTCATTTGGTGTAAAGTAAGTTATATATTTAAAGCACTTATGACTTATTGGACCGGTGGGAGCAGGGTTGAGCAAGATGATTTTTTTGCGTTTCCCAGCGAGTTCTATTATGTATTCATTTGTCGATTTTTCAATTTCATTTTGTAAAACCACAATGTCGTTGTCATCAATTAAGTTCAAGTTGTCATCAATAAATTTTCTATTGATAAAGCCATTGGCTCCATCGACAATGATAATTTGATTTTCCCCCGAAGCCTCAACAACAATATTAGCAACACCAGTCTTAACTCCATCAATACTCTCAATATG
>JAQWCB010000102.1 GCA_028707375.1 Bacilli bacterium
GTGCCAACATCACCTTGGAGCAAGCGGTTCATCACTGATGTCGAATCCATATTTTCAATGATTTCAACCACCGATCGAGTTTGATCCTTAGTCAATTTATATGGCAAAAGCTTGATAAAATCATTTATTTTAACTTTATCAATCTTAATCATTTCTCTCTTTTTCACAGCCGAAAATTTCTTTTTGGCATAAACTGTTTTTATGCAGTATTTAAGAGCTTCTTCATATTTAAATAATCTCAATCCGCGATTGATAGTTTCCTTGCTTACAGGAATGTGTACATCCTTATAGGCTTGAACTCGATCCTCTAAACGATATTTTTTACGATATTTCTGGGGAATGATTGGAAGAATATAATCGGTATGGGAATTAAGAATACTGCGTACTAAACTATAGAAACTGCTCTGAGAAATATCGCTTCGCAAGCGATAGTATGGTTTGTATCTATTTTGAACCAGCAAAGAATTATCGGCGATTACCTGAGTTATCATCAACATTTTTGATTTACTTTTATAAACGCCAAAAAAATAATATATTTTTTTACGCTTTAAAACTCGGGAATAGAATGGTTGATTATATATGAGACACTTAACCTCGCCATTAAAATAATTTGTCTTCAAACTTATTCGAATAAGTCGTCCACCCTGAACAACCACCATCTTTTCATAATACCCTAAAATGACAACTTTCTGATTATCAAAAAAAACTTGGCGAAGATCAGTTAGACTAAGATCCTCGTAACGCTTAGGAAAATGAGAAAGAATATCCTCATCCGTTTTGGCTCCCAATTTCGAATATATATCAGATGTTTTCATAGTAATATTATACAGTAAAAGACATTTCGTTTAATATTTATTATTAACGCGAATAAAAAACCCGCAATGGCGGGTTAATAACATTTATTCAACTCCAATAATGAAAGAATATACCGGTTGCTGTCCCTCTTTATAGTCAATGTCGATATCTTCTCCATACTTAGCATCAATAAATTCTTTAAAGGTTTCTTGCTCTTCTTTGGTTATATCTTCACCAAAGATAATAGTAATGATTGAAGTCATATCATCAGTCATCTCTTTGATTACACTGCGCGCTGCTTTAAATTTATCAGGTTCACAAAGTTTTATCTTCTTATTTATGATACCCATAAACTGACCTTTTTTAACTTCAACTCCGTCAATGGTTGTATCGCGGATTGCAAAAGTCACCTGCCCTGTAGAAACATTGCCCAAGGCATCTTCCATATTGGCTTTGTTTTCTTCAACTTCCACTTCGGGATTAAACATCATTGAGGAAACGATTCCCTGTGGAATTGTGGTTGACGGAATAACGACAACATTCTTATCTTTAATAACCTGACTTGCCTGCTTCGCCGCCATAATAATGTTCGAATTATTCGGGAAAATAAAGACATTTTCCGCATTTATCTTTTTGATTTGGGTAATAAAATCTTCCGTTGAAGGATTCATTGTTTGTCCGCCCTCAACAATATAATCTACTCTTTGAGCCCGGAAAATATCTGCTACTCCTTTACCAGAACAACAGGCAATCATCGCGTATTTTTTAGGTTCTTCGCTCTGAGTTGAAACTTCATCTTTCTTTTCAATTGAAGTATTATCGGTAACATTCTCAATTTTTATTTTATCAAATTCACCATATTGTTGAGCAAAGGAAAGGATATTTCCTGGATATTTTGTGTGAATGCGGACCTTCAGCGAATCATTTTCTTTAGCTTCTACAATGGAATCGCCGTGCGAATCAAGAATTGATTTGAACTTGGATTCTGTAAATTCTCTTTTGCCAGATTCGCCTTCGTGACCTTTAGGGGCAAGATGCAAAACAAACTCGGTGCAATAACTAAATCCCTGGGTTGAGGTTCGCTCAACTTTTGGACTTTCAAACTGAGGATTGCCAGCTTGCTTAAACGAGCCTCGCTCATCGACGGATTCAGTAACCTCGGGCATATTCTTTTCGACGATATCATTGTTGAGCGCACGAACAAATCCCTCAAAGATGTAGACAAGTCCCGAGCCACCCGAATCAACAACACCCACTTCTTTTAGTACTGGTAAAAGATCAGGTGTGCGTTCCAAAGAAGCACAAGCTTCACCATAGATGTATTCCATCGCCTCATTCATTTTCATTCCTGGCTCTGCAAAGTTATTGTATGCTTCGCTCGCCTCGCGAATAACCGTTAAAATTGTTCCTTCAACTGGGCGCATAACCGCCTTATAAGCAACACTTTTCCCCATATCGAGAGCATCGGCAAGTCCGACCGCATCAATTTCTGTCTTTCCCTTTAAGGCTTGGGCAAAGCCACGGAAAATCTGTGATAAAATAACTCCAGAATTTCCACGGGCTCCCATGAGAAGACCGCGAGAAAAAGCTTTTGCAATCGAATATATATCCTTATCATATTTATTAGCTATCTCCTTGACGCCAGATGTTGTCGTCAAGTTCATATTAGTACCAGTATCACCGTCAGGAACAGGAAATACATTTAAAGAATCAACCTCGGGATAATGATTGAAAAGATTGTTTGATCCAGAAATGATCATTTGTTTTAATAATACACCATCAATTTTAGTCATATTGTTACCTCGTTTACATTTTTTTAACGCCTTGAACAAAAACGTTAACCTTGTCAAATTTAATATCAAAAGCCTTAGATAAATAATATCTAACTTGAGTTTGAACTTCAGCGACAACTTCGCTAACTTTTACACCATAAGAAACAATAATATATAGATTTATTATATATTTATCTTTCTCCTTTTTGGCCGTTACACCCTCTCTAAAACTCTCTTTGTTCAAAAGTTTATTAATATTGCTAGATAAGGAAACGTTGCAAGAGCCCAATCCAACCACACCAAAAACATTCACTAATGCATTTGCAGCGACTTGGGCGATTGCATCCAAGCTTATATCAATTTTTCCATAAGCGGTTTTTTTATTTACGTTCATGATTTTCTCCAAAAAGTAATAATCAAATTATATCAAAATTCTCTCGATATCATAGTAGATTATAAACTTTATAGCCGTTCTTTGCAAGAAACTAAAAATTGACAAAGTCTCAATTTTTGCAAGATAAAACAAATAAAATGACAAATATTATCAACAGAATTCGATGAATATGAACGAAATTATATAATTTTATTTAAAAACGTCCGATAATTTCAGCAAAACCAATCAATTTTTTAAAAAATATTGCATATAAAAAATGAAAGAATCAAGAAAACTTTTTTTCATTTGTCGAACCAAATCCGCCAGTGCGAACTTTAGAAGCAGAATCATCATCACAAATCAAATATTTAGAAAAAAGGCCTTGAGCAATTCGCTCGCCTTTAAAAATTTCAACAGAATTAGGTGAGAAATTATATAGCGCAATGCGAATATGACCATCATTTTCTTCATTTCCATAGTAATCACTATCAATAATGCCCACTGAATTAACTAAGACCAGCCCTTTTTTTACACCGAGGGAAGAGCGAGAATAGATTTTCAAAACTTCATCATTCGCCATTCTAACTTTGACACCAGTTGCGACTAGATAAACTTCATTGGGTTCAATCACACAATTCTCATTGCTATATATATCATATCCCGCTGAGAATTTTGTCGCTCTTTTGGGAAGCTGCACTCCCGAATTTTCAAAACCGCGACACACTTCAAATTTTCTCATTTTTCCACCTCAATATTTCATTAGTATAATGATATCGGATTGCCAAGTATTTTAAAAGAAAAGATTTTCCCAACAAAAAAACCGGTCGCTACCATATCTCCCCCGAAGGGTACTTCAGGCGTAGTAGAGCTTAACTTCTGTGTTCGGAATGGGAACAGGTGGTACCTCTACGCTATCGCGACCGGATTATCGCCCCAGATGGTATTTATATAAATACCTCTTAGGTGGTTAAAGCTTATGCGCTCTGAAAACCGGATACCAAATTCTATATATAAACCTTTTCTAAATCTCTTATATTCTGTTATATCTTTATTTATCTCTAAATGAGCTTCAATGAAA
>JAQWCB010000004.1 GCA_028707375.1 Bacilli bacterium
CTTATTTTTGGGGCAGGAATAAGATTGATTAGAGGTTCAAAATGTGTGTATGGATACACTTCGGATTTATCAAAGTCATCCATGATTAAACTCGCAACCAAATTAGCATCATCCTTTGAAGGCGAAAGAAAGGTGACGGTTGAGAAACTAACGAAGGTTCATAATCCCCAGCACCATCAGCCCCTAGTTAGACACGATGCGATGGGATTGGAAGAAAAATTAGAATTCTTGCGCAAGGGAGAGACAGCGATGTATAAGACATCGCCTTTAATTGTTAACGCGAGAGTTGTTCTTCAGGAATGGGATGAGAAAGTTTGGATTTATAATTCTCACGGACGATTAGTCAGTGATAATCGGTGTCATACTCGCTTTGTTTTAGCACCTATTGCTAGCAAGGAAGGAATGTTTCAAACAGGTATATATAAAAGATCAGCCTCGAAGGGATTGGAGATTTTAAAAGAGTTTGATATAGAAAAGGAAGCAGTTAAAGCAGCGAAGGAAGCGGTTGAAATGCTTGATGCTCCTGAATGCCCATCAGGTAAGATGACAGTTATTATCGACAATGGTTTTGGAGGAGTTATTTTCCACGAGGCTTGTGGACATCCGCTTGAAGGGGTAGCAATTTCTCATAACACATCGGTTTTTGCTGGGAAAAAAGGCCAGCAAATTGCTGCTAGCATTGTTTCGGCTGCTGATGATGGAACTTTGGATCACGGTTGGGGATCATCCAATTTTGATGATGAAGGAGAAAGAACAACAAAGAATATTTTGATAAAGAATGGTGTTTTAACCAATTATATGATGGATAATTTTGAAGGAAAGAAAATGGGGGCAAAATCCACCGGGGCTTGTCGCCGTGAATCTTATAAATTCGTTCCAACTACACGTATGACCAATACGTATATCTGCAATGGAAAATCGACGAAAGAAGAAATTATAGAAAACACGAAGTATGGCTTATATGTTGTAGGTCTAAATGGCGGCTCGGTAGATCCGACAACCGATAAATTTAATTTCACGGCTTCGAAAGCATATATTGTCAAAGATGGAAAGATTGATCATTTGGTTAAAGATGCTTCCATCGTTGGCTATGGATATGAAATATTGAAAGATATTGATATGGTTGGTAATAATTTGGCTTTTGGAGATGGTATGTGCGGAGCCAGTTCAGGAATGATTCCAGCTAATGTTGGTCAACCTACAATTAGAGTGCAGAATCTTACTGTCGGTGGAAGAGGAGGAAACTTATGATAAACAGTAAAAAAATCTTTGCGATTGCTAAAGAGAAAAATATTGAACCATTTGAGCTTCAAAGCTCTTTGTCTACTTCTGTCACAATCAAAGTCTTTATGGATGAAGTTGAATCATATAATATTGCCAATAATTCAGAGATAAGAGCTAAAGGAATAATTGATGGGAAAATTGGGAGTTTTTCTTCCGATAAAGTTGCCAATTCTATCGCTCCGATGATGTTTGATGCGATTGAGGAAACAGCTAAGTATGGTAAGGAATACGATTCGGAATTTTTCATTGAACCGGGTCGCAAATATCATCGTCCCAAGCACTATATTTCTTCCTTAGATCGAATTGATGTTAAGGAATATTTGGAATTGTGTAGACGCATATCGCAGAAGGTTCGCGAAAAAGAAAAGCGGATTACTATTACTTCGGTTTTCTTAGAATATGAGAAAAAGCGTTCAAAGATTGAAAACTCCAAGGGGTTGAAATTAATGGATCACCGCAATCATCTATTTATCTATTGCACGACAAAATATGATTATCAAGGAGAGATTCAATCTGGCTTTGAATATCAGATAATTGATGATTTTGCAAAGTTTGACGAAGATGAATTTGTCAATAGAGTTATTAAAAAGACTATTGCCCAAGTTGGAGCGAAGCCAGTCAAATCAGGGAAATATACGGTGCTATTCAATCCTGAATGCACGAGTATATTGCTGTTGCCGATTCTGTCGCATCTCTCTCAATATTCAGTGAATAAGCATCTTTCACGCTTGGAGAAACAACTCAATCAATTAACCTTCTCCAAAAAATTAACAATTGTTGAAAATCCTTTTGCCAAAAATATTTTTGGCGCAGTATACGATGCTGAAGGTGTACCTACAACTAAGAAAGTACTGATTGACAAAGGAACAATCAACTGTTTCTATTCGGATTTAGAATCAGCCAAGGAGGCGGGAACGGAATCAACAGGTAACGCTTCATATGAACAAGGAAACGTTAAACCCTCGGTTGGCTTTTGCGCTTTAAAGCGTGGCAAAAAGAGTTTTGACGAGACGTTAGCATATATTAAGAATGGTATATATATTACCGATTTGGAAGGAGTGGGTACTGGTCTTTCGATGCAGACAGGGAACTACTCTTTACAGGCTGACGGATTCTTAATTAAAGATGGCAAACTTGATCGGGCTGTCTCATTGATTACTGTTGCGGGAAATGTCTTTGATGATTTCAAGCGAATAGCAGTTGTCTCTAGCGATTCAGAAATCACTTTACAAGGAATTTCTACTCCGCCGCTAGCTATCAGAAAATTGTCGATTTCAGGTAAATAATTATTAAACTGCAACTAGCCACTAATGATTACTTTATGTAATATAAAAAGTGAGAAAGATTTATTGGTGGTTGCAGTTTTTTAAATGTTCAACTTAAATTATTAATATAGCCGACTATCCAATGGAGTAGAATCGTCAAAACTGAACTGCATCTAAGACAAAGAAAGGATTTATATGCCTTTTTTAACAAAAAAATAAAAAACTTAATATATCAATGATTATTTTATATAATATATTATAATTACATTTGGTAACTCAAATAAATTAACAATGGAGAAGATACATGAATAAAATAGTAATTATTGCCGACTCAACTAGTGACTTAACCGACGAACTATACAGTCAATACAATATAGACATTGTATGCATGAAACTCAGTTTTGGCACTGAGACATACGAAGATCGAAAAACAATCAATCCGAAAAAGCTTTTTGAATATGTTGGGGAAAAAGGAATCTTGCCTAAAACGGCGGCGCCGACCATTCACGAATTTTATGAAATTTTTAGAAAGCATTTAGACGCGGGTGAAGAAGTTATTTATTGCCCTATATCATCTGAATTTTCTTCAACATACGCTAACGCAGTAGTGGCGATTAAAGAACTTTCGGCTGAACAACAGCAACACATTAAGTGTTTAGATTCGCGTTCACTTTCTAGTGGCATAGGCTTGATTCTATGTCAAATGGGTGAGGCGGTTAAGGCAGGAAAATCGCTAGATGAAGTATATGAAGCAGGTGAAAAACTAGTTGATCGCGTGAACGCCGAATTTGTCGTGGATACTATGGAATATTTATATAAGGGTGGAAGATGTTCAGGTGTAAGTTATTATTTTGGGTCACATTTGCACTTGCACCCTGTTATAAGAGTTGAAAAAGGTAAAATGGTTGTTCATAAGATAACGCGCGGGAAAATTAAAAAGGGAATCGACTTGCAACTAGATGAATTCAAGAAACAGTTCGATGCTAACAATGTTGTGATGGATCGAATCTTTATTACTTCCCCTGTCGGTAGCGATGACTTAAATTCATATATGCTTGAAAAAGTAAAAAATATTGTGGGTAAAGAATATGAGCACAACATCATTATTTCCTGTGCCGGCTCAATCGTTTCTTCTCATTGCGGACCTCGAACGATAGGATTGCTTTACATTACCAAGACCGTTGTCATTTAAGAAAGGAAGCCTATAGATGTTAAATAAGAATTATACGGCCCCTAATAATGATAATTTGTTTGAAAATTTCAGACTTGGTTTTCAAGATTTAGCTTTCGACATAAACGATCGCTGTTTTGATTTCTTTTCGCATTTTAAATTGCGAATGAAAAATTGGGGACTAAAAATTAAACGTTCTGATAGTTGGCAATTAACGGGAATGCTTTTTTTCGTAAGCTTTTTTATTTTCATTTATACGATGATTACCCATGGTGGAACTATTGCTTTCAGTGGCGATTTCAAACTTCAAGGCATGACTTTCATATATAACGGCTATGATGATTGGCACTACTTTTTAGCAACGGGAGTTTTCCCAATGTGGGATACTTCAGGTTTATTGGGGGTTAACAATATCGCCGCTAATTCTTTTTATTATTTATTTGATCCTTTTTTCTTGATATTATTACCTTTTCCACGCCCAATATTAAATCAAGTCCAGGCTTGGGTGACAATATTTAAATTTGTGTTGGCTGGCGTTTTTTTCTATCATTATTTAGGATCGTTCAAATTGAAGCAATCAACACGAAAGGTTGGAGCGATGGCTTATGCTTTTTGCGGTTGGGGCTTTTTCTATCTATGGTTTTTTCATTTTGCAGAAGTATTAACTTTTTTCCCCCTGATGCTGTGGGGAGTAGAAAAGTGCTTTGCTAAGAAAGATCCGAGATTGCTTATTTTATCCATTTTCTTGATGGGAGCAACAAATTATCAGTTTTTAGCTATTTTTACTATGTGCGCTTTTATTTATGCTATTTTTCGCTTACTGCAGACAGTGGGTAAACGCAAAGTTAAAGAGAATTGGAAAATACTTGGGATAGGTTTTATTGGCTTTTTTGTCGGTCTATTGTTAACAGGCTTTATTGTGATTCCTAATTACATTGCTGTCCAGGCTATGCCAAGAATTGCTGGCTCTTCATATTTAGAAGACTTTTTTGCTAACGATACATTCAAAGAAAAACTATCATATATGTTCTCGTGGGGAGATTTAGCCGAATACAAATATATGTATCCTTTGACTTCGCTCTTATTCATTAATGTTGGATGTTGGGCTCCTGCCCTTTATTATCCATCCGGATATGATAATGTCGGCTCATCGCTATATATTTTTGCACCTCTACTACTTATGCTGGTTCCTTCCATGATCGACGCGATTAAACGAAAAGAAATCTCGCACATAATCGCTGCTGTTCTCCTTGTTGTTTCGGTGGAGACACCATTTGTTTATTGGATGTCTGGCGCTTTTGCTAATGCATACGGAAGGTGGGAATTGATTGTCGTTGTCGCGATGATTGTTTTCGTTTGTGTTCATCTAGATCGAGTTAAAACATTTAAGGGGTGGTATTTTGATCTTTCGCTAATAGTGGTTGGTGCGGCTTTTGCTTTCGCAACATACAAGGCATATCAATATGCAAAAGTTGGAACCGGAAGTTTGAATATATTGAATTGGGACGTCAAGAATGACTTGTATTATGAATTTAAATATTTGGCACCTATTCAAGCGGTATATATTTTCCTCATATATCTTTTCTTACGCTTTAGATACTGTCGTCCACACTTTAGAAGAGACACTCTTTATTTAGTTGGGGTTGAGGCTATCATTATGGGAAACGTTACCATTGTTGGCTTGGGGACGGTTAACTACAATAATTATTTATTTGGAGGACATGATAGCGTTGTTCAGCAGACTAAAATAATTAATAATTTAGAAGATTGTGACGATTCTTTTTACCGAATTTTCAACACGAAAATGACAAGATCCGACAACAATTTAGCTATGGTAGAAGGCTACAATGGTCTCGGTACTTTTAGTTCGGTGTATAATTACGATTCAGAGGATCTTTATAAATATTGGTCGAGGATGTCATACTCTAATACTTGGTCATTTGGTGTTCATCTAAAAAGGAATAATTTAGATGAATTGTTAGGAGTAAAATATTGCTTGCTTAGTTACGACGATACTAATGTTCCGTATGGTTTTGTCGATGTATCACATCTAGATACCTATTCTGACCAGTTAAAAGACTGTTTGTATTCAGATGAGAATCCGTCAAATTTATTTAAGCTTTATTTAAATACCAATTTTGTTGATACGGCTTTTGCTTTTGATTCGTATATGCCTTCTAGTTTGATGCTGGGTCATTCTTATGAAGCAGATCCTGAAAATCGAAATGAAATTAACTATTTGAAACACGCTATCATTTATAACGCAGATATTGCTGGTCGACAGGAAGAATTGAAGCAATTTGAACAGCAGCAGACATTGGAACCAATATCGTATATTGGCTATAATACCTTGCGTCAAAAGGAGACAATATACGCAACCAACTGGGACGAAAACGGTCATATGCATACACTTGATTCAATCTTGAATGATGATGAATATAATAGTGCTCACCGCGAGGAATTGGTTCAGCTTGCTAAAGAAGAAGGCAGCAATATTTACTATGATGAAGATGATGATGTATATCGGTATTCTGCAGGTGTAAATGATTTCTTTGTCACACCTGGTGACACTGTCTACAATAATCCGAGTCAAATGTACAACTATTCAAAAGGTTTAAAATATTATTCCAAAGTAGTCTTTGACAACATGGATTATAATAATAACCCCATTCCTCTCCTTGCTAAAGATGCGAAGGAAAGAAACGGAGCTTATGTTTCGATTGGCTCAAAATTTGGATACAATATTGATTTTTATCTATATGGCTACAATTCAGATAGTCAAACATATCACCTAATTACCCACGATCAACACATGCAAAATAATTACAACAAAGATAACGACTGGAAATATGGTCGAGGGTTTTATGTTGATGAACCGGTTTATAAAGTTGTAGGATTGGTTAAAGAGACCATGGCTGAAGATAGACAAGTTAAAGTTAATGCGATGTATTATGAATATAATGATGAATATCAGGCCGATGTGGATAAACTCTTGGCCAGTCCGATAACAGTCAATCATCGCGATGCCAATACCTTGGACTACAGTTCGAATTACGATAAGGATAAGATTGTTGTTTTGAACATTCCTTACGATACAGGCTGGAACTTAACGTGCCTTTCCAAAGATGGTGCAGGAAATGAGACAGAAACCAATGTTGACTATTTTAAAGCTGACGGAGGGTTAATTGGCTATATTGCTCCTAAGGGCGAGACAAGCTATCATCTAAGTTATTATACTCCTGGCTTGAATTTGGGCTTGGGACTTACCGATGTTGGTCTGACTTTTACTGCGGCAATCGTTGGTATTTATTACTCGCTTAATTATACTAAGAAGATTTTAGCAAGAATAAATAAGGTATACTCATTAAAGGGACTTTAGTTAGTAAATGAAGTAAATGAAAAAAGTCAATTGATGTTAGAAAGAAGTTAAAAGAAAAGAAGGAAAAGAATTATGGATTATATGTTAGACCGCTTGGATACCATGGAAAAAAGATTGGCAGAAATTGATAATCAATTGAGCCATATTACTGATTGGAATCAAGCTAAAGATTTGAATAAAGAAAGATCAGAATTGGAAGCACCAGTTCTTTTGTATAAGCAATATAAGAAAAATTTATCTGATTTAGACGAAGCAAAAATGATGCAAGATGATGAAGACCCAGAAATCGCTAAGTTGTCGAAGGAAGAGGCATTACGCCTTGATAAGGAAAAAGCAGAATTGTATAAAAAGATGCAGATTTCTTTACTTCCCAAAGATGAGAACGATGAAAAGAATGTCATCATCGAAATAAAGGGCGCCGTAGGAGGCGATGAAGGAAATATTTTCGCCGGCGATTTATTCCGCATGTATTCTAAATACTGCGATAAGGTCGGCTGGAAGCTTCAAGTGTTAGATGATACTCCTACACCGCTTGGAGGCTTTTCCAACATTGAATTTTCTATCAAGGGAAAGGGTGTATACTCACGTTTGAAATTCGAATCTGGAGCTCACCGCGTTCAGCGAGTACCTTTGACAGAAAAATCTGGACGTTTGCAGACATCCACGGCTACAGTATTAGTTATGCCCGAAGTTGAGAAGGTTGATCTTGTTATTCGTCCTGAAGATTTAAAATTTGATACGTTCCGTTCATCAGGAGCTGGCGGACAAAATGTTAATAAGGTTGAATCTGCTGTGCGAATTACCCATATTCCGACAGGAATTGCGGTCGCTTGCCAAGTTGAACGTTCCCAGTTACAAAATAGAGAGATTGCTATGAATCTTTTGCGCTCTCGATTAAAGGCTAAAAAGGATGAAGAAGAAGCTCTAAAGTTGGGAAAAGAACGAAAACTCAAGGTTGGAACTGGCGAACGTTCAGAAAAGATTAGAACCTATAACTATCCACAAAATAGAGTGAGTGATCATCGTATCGGTTACACCGTTAATAACCTAGACCGCATTATGGAAGGTGATTTAGATGATTTGCTCGATGCTCTTCGCGAGGCTAATCAAAAAGAGTTGATTCTTGAAGCGAGTAAGAAATGATTAATTCCAACAATTATGTAGAGAAACTTATAAGTCTTGGCCTCAGTCAATCCGAGATAAAAGATTTATTTATTCACCGCTATAACATTGATTATAATCAAGTTTTACAAGGACGTTTGTACATGATGCCAGCGAAGGCGGAAATGGATATTGAAGTGCTTGCTAGAGGTTATCCTTCGGCATACATCTTGGGATTTGTCGAATTTTACGGAATGAAGATAAATGTGAGCGATAAAGTTTTGATTCCTCGACCTGAAACCGAGGAATTAATGTCGATAATCGAAGAAGAAAATAAGCACACTTTAATTCATACGGCTTTGGATTTGTGCACCGGTTCTGGATGTATAGCTCTCAGTTTAAAAAAGATTTTTTCTCAAGCTAAGATATACGCATCTGACATTTCGCCTTACGCTATTCAAATAGCCCAGAAAAATGCGGAGGAGAATAAAAAAGTCATATATTTAGTTTTAGCAAACTACTTAGATTACTTTGTTTCTCATCACATCAAGGTTGATTATTTAGTTAGCAATCCCCCTTATATTCCCAATCAAATGAAAGTTGACAAATCATTGTCTTTTGAACCCAAAATCGCCTTATTTGGTGGACCAGATGGACTTGATGCCTATCGAATGATATTTAAGGATTTAGATCAGGTATTGATTGATCATGGAGTCGCAATGTTTGAAATTGAGGATACTCTAGTTGACGATATATTATTGATGGCGAAAGATAAATTACCACATTTTTCTTCCAAAGTTATTAAGGACATGTCCGGCAAAGATCGATTTATTAAATTGAGTAAAAATATTTTGTAAGAAAGTATATTTATCAATCAATTCACATTGTTTAGCCTGAGGCAAACTTTTATTGACTTTTAAATGCTTGGTTACTAAGGTATAATATTCTAGAAAGAAAATGGTAGAATATGGCATATAAAGCGTTGTATAGAACTTATAGACCCAAGACTTTTTCCGAAGTGGTAGGTCAACGAGCAATAATAAAAACTCTAAAGAACTCAATAGCCCAAGACAAGATTGCTCATGCCTATCTTTTTTGTGGCCCCCGAGGTACTGGAAAAACTTCGATGGCTCGTTTATTTGCTAAGGCCTTAAATTGTTCAACAGGACAAGGCAATCAATGTAATAAGTGTGAAAACTGCTTAGCCATTATGAATGGAAATCATCCCGATGTATACGAGATTGATGCTGCTTCCAACAGTGGAGTTGAGAATGTTCGAAATTTGATTGAGCAAGTTGGTTTTGCCCCAATTATGGGAAGATATAAAGTATATATTATTGATGAAGTGCACTCGATGTCACCTTCGGCCTTTAATGCTTTGTTGAAAACCTTGGAGGAACCCCCCGCTAACGTTGTTTTTATTTTGGCAACAACGGAGCCAAATAAAGTACTTCCAACAATCTTGAGTCGTGTTCAACGCTATGATTTTACAAAAGTTTCCGATAAGGACATTGTTTTACGTATGAAACAAATACTTGAGACTGAGGGAATTGAATATGAGGAATCGGCCTTAAAATTGATTGCTAGGATGGCTGATGGAGGTGTCAGAGATGCTTTATCACTCCTGGATCAAGCCATTTCTTATTGTGCCGATAAAATCAAGGAGAAGGAGATATATAGTCTTTTCGGTTTGCTTCAAATCGAAGATAAGATTAATATTATCCGCTTTTGTCATTTAAATGATGTTAAATCTGCCCTTGAATTAGTGCGGAAAAAGGCTGATGAGGGAGCGGATATCGTTCGTCTTCACGATGATTTGATAAATATTTATAAGGATTTATTAATTTATGGAACGACAAAGGATTCATCTCTTCTAGAATGTTTAAAACCGGAGGAAGCATCGCCAATAACTATTTCGACAACTGAAATTCGTCGTGATTTGGATATTCTCATTCAAGCGAGAAGGAATTATAAAAATGTAATCAATGTTCTTGATGAATTTGAATTGACCATTATCAAGATATCAATGAAGCCTGAGGGCGAGCAAGAAAAAAGCAAGGTTGCAATCGAAAAAAGTGAACCGTCTTTGAAGTCGTCACTTGAACATATTGAAAAGACTGAACCAAAAAATTCGGAGATTAACAATCCGACTCCATCGATAAAGAGCGAACCAATTTCAAGCAGTGAACACACGATTATTCGTTCTTCTGCCCTTTCTAATGATGATTTGAAAGAGGGTGAGGGAGCATCTGTTATTATTGATGAAAAAACAATTATTAATATAATGGTTCAAGGTAACAAAAAGATGAAGCAAAACTTAATTAAGGATTGGAAAAACCAACTGGAAACAATTTTGCCTTCGGATAGACTTTACTATCTTTCAAAATCTTTGTTAAAATGTTTACCGGCAATCGCTTGTGATGAAGTAATAGTTGTGAAAACGTTTTTTAAAGGCGTAGCATCAAATTTAAATTTGCTTTCCAACCAGGAAAATTTGACAGTCTTGATGCGCGATTTGTTCAATTTGGAAGATATAAGAGTGGTAGCGTTGCAGAATTCAAAATATATTGATTTTGTGAATACCTTTATGAATTATAATCAAGCCAATAGCTTGCCCAAACCTGAAAAAATTGTACTTAGAAATTCTAATCAGAATGATGAACAGGGCAGCGAAGGAAAAACTAACGCCCAGAACTTTGTCGAATCACTGGGGATATAAAAAGGAGAATATGATTTTATGGATATGAAGAAATTGATGATGCAAGCTCAAAAAATGCAAGCACAGATGAAGAAAAAACAAGATGAGCTCGATCAAACTCTATTTGAGACTGAAGCGGGGGGCGGTGCAATCAAAGTGCAGATGTACGGAAATTACACGGTAGAAAAGATTGAAATAGATAAGGATGCTATCGACCCCGAGGATAAGGAAATGCTGGAGGAAATGATAACCATCGCTATCAACTCATCAATTGAGACTATTCGCAAGGAACAAGATGAAATAGCTCAGTCGATGCAAGCGGGTTTTCCAGGAATGTAACTATGGAGACAATCGAGGCAGTTAAAAGACTGAAAGAGAGTTATCGTAAACTTCCGGGTGTTGGGGAAAAAACCGCCGAAAGAATGGCATATGCTACTTTGGGCTTTTCTGAAAAAGATATGCAAGACTTTATTGCTTCTTTGGAAAATGTGGTAAAAAATGTTCACGTATGTCCCAATTGTGGAATATATATTGATACTCCTCTTTGTCCAATATGTGACGATGATTCGCGCGATACTGATACTTTGCTAGTGGTCACTGATGCTAAGAGTGTGATCAGTTTTGAAAAAACAGGGAAATATCACGGAAAGTATTTTGTTTTGGGAGGTTCTCTTTCTCCTATAAAGGGTATTGATCCAGAAAAGATTAGAATTCCTGAATTGAAAAAACGAATTGTTGATAACAATATCAAAGAGGTTATCTTGGCTTGCAATTCAACCATTGAGGGAGAGACAACATCTTCTTTTATTCGAAAATACTTAGAGGATACTGATGCAAAGATTACGCGTTTGGCATATGGACTACCTGTCGGAGCTGATTTAGAATATGTTGATGAATTAACTATCGAAAGATCTTTGGATGCTCGAACCATATATAAGGGAGAATGATTTATGTCAAAAAAAGGATTATTTATTACCGTTGAGGGAAATGAAGGATCGGGAAAAACTACCGTTGTCAAGAGAGTACTCGAAAGATTACAGAAGGAGAAGTACAATGTAACTTTTTCGCGTGAACCAGGTGGGAATCGCATTGCTGAAAGTATTCGAAATATTATTTTAGATCGTTCAAATACGGAGATGGACCCTAAGACTGAAGCTCTTTTATATGCGGCAGCGCGTAGACAACATTTAGTTCAGAATATTTTGCCTCTCATTGATCAAGGAACGACCATTCTTTGCGATCGATATATTGATTCTTCCTTGGCTTATCAAGGATATGCGCGAGGAATAGGAATCAAGGAAGTATTTAACATTAATATGTTCGCTATTGATAATAAACTTCCTGATTTGACAATTCTGTTTGAGATTCAACCTGAAATTGGCTTAAAGAGAATCGCGCAGAACGAAGGACGCGAAATTAATCGCTTGGATGTTGAGGATATCGACTTTCATCATCGCGTTCACATGGGGTATATGCTTTTATCGGAAAGATTCAGCAAGCGCATAGTGGTAGTGAATGCTGAAAGACCAATTGATGAAGTAGAAGAGGATGTCTATAATATAATCAAACAAAAGATAGACAGCAACAAGTAACAATTCTATGGGATATTCAAAGATTGCTTTTATCCGCGAACAGCCATTATTATCGAATTTATACGAGAACTTGTGCAAGAAAGATCGGATGGCACATGCCTATTTATTATTTGGCGAGAGGTATTCTCCGCTACTGGAATCGGCATTGTATATTGCTAAATCGCTCGAATGCCAAGAAGGAACATTTGCTTGTAATAAATGTGAGGCATGCAAACGTTTTGATGAAGGAAATCACCCCGACTTTATTCTTATTGATGGGACCAAGGGATTGATAAAAAAAAGTGACATTGATGATTTATCAAAATTTTTTTCACTTTCGGCTCTCGAAAAAAATCGAAAAGGTGTTTATATTCTAAATGGTATTGAAAACATTACTCAAGAAGCTAGCAACGCCTTATTGAAATTCTTGGAAGAGCCCAAAGGGAATATTGTGGCTTTGCTCACCACTTCAAATCGTGCCAAAGTTATGACAACCATTAAATCGCGGTGTGAAGAGATTCATATTATGTCACCTAATTTATTTGAAATCGTTCGAAATTATACTGGAAATGAGCCTCTGGAGGAGTATTACATCGCTTCGAATTTTGCTTATGACGAAAAAGCCAAGGAAGAACTGATGGAGTCAAAAGATTTTAAGAGTTCTTACGAACTAGCCTATGGCTATGCTCAGGAACTTGGTGAAAATCCTTCCTCAGCCGGATATTTTTTAATAAGTGGCAGTGAAAATATTAAGGGGAATAAGTGTTATAATTATTTCTATATCATTTTATCAATTATTTTTACTGAGGTTATTATTGATGATGAGAAATCGCCGCTGTACGATTTGACAGCACGATTGAAAGATAAAAGAGCACAAATTGCAAAGGCTTTGATTCTTCTAGGCGAATATATATCTAAAATGCAGGCCAATATGAATTTCACTTTTGCCTTGGCGCGCCTGATTAAAATTATGGAGGAAAAATGATGGATACAAAGATAGTGGGAGTACGATTTGACGAAGAGAGATTGACCTATTGTACTTTTTCAAACGAAATAAATCTTGGGGATTTAGTAATAGTTGATTTGGATGGTTTTCCTTTCTCGGGAACGGTGGAAAAAATCCGCTTGCCACGCGAAGATGAAAACTTGGAAATTTATAATACGATTGTCCGCGTATCTACTTTTGAAGATAAAGCTAACTATCAAGATCTATTAGCAAGAGATTTATATTTAGTGGGACAAATTCAAAAAGAGGCCAATGACCTCAATTTGAATATGACGGTTTTTAGAGTGACTTCATCGATTGATGGTTCGAAAATTAAAGTTATGTATACTGCGGATGAACGAGTCGATTTCCGCGATTTATTAAAAATTCTTGCTTCAAAATTACACGCGAGATTAGAATTGAGACAAGTAGGTCCTCGCGATCGTGCGAAGATGGTTGGTGGAATTGGAATTTGTGGACGACCTTTATGTTGCTCATCATTTTTGAACGCCTTTGATATTATTTCTATATCTATGGCTAAAAATCAGTTGTTATCAATTAATATACCTAAATTATCTGGACAATGTGGGAAACTAATCTGCTGTTTGAAATACGAAAATGAAACATATACTCGGGAAAAAGAAGGCTTTCCAAAATTGGGAAAGACAGTTAAATATGATAATCGAGAGATGAAGATAATCAGTATGAATGTTTTAAATAAAACTATTACTATTGCTGATCGTGAGTCACGTTTTACTTTGACACTCGACGAATTTGATAGAAAAGTTTTGAAAAATAACAAGCCCCAAACAATCAATGATGCTAGTGAGCATACAGTTGATAAATCCGAGAGTGCAAATAGAAAATCTCAGAAGCAGAATCCTCGCCGCAGCAAAAATTTTAATCGCGAGAAAAAGAGATATGATAAAAAGAAATAAGCCTTTTAAGTCAAAAGGCAGTGGTTTAATTTATCTTGTCGGAGTTCCCATCGGTAACATTTTAGACATAAGTGAGCGAGCAAAGACAATTTTGCGCGATGCTGATATTGTAGCTTGTGAAGATACGCGGAATACTGGTTTACTTTTATCACGAATTGGAATTAAAGCTCGCAAATTAGTTTCGTGTTATGCACAAACGGAATTGGTAAAGTCTAAGGAATTGGTCGAGACAGTAAGAAATAATAACCTGGTTCTCGCCTTTGTTTCCGATGCCGGAATGCCAGGAATATCTGATCCGGGAGCACTGTTAGTTCAACAGGCTATTGATTTTGATGTTCCTGTTTCGTCGATAGCTGGTCCGAGTGCTCTTTTGCAAGCGTTAGTTGTTTCGGGATTTAATACGGCTGATTTTTCTTTCTTTGGTTTTTTACCAAGCAAGGCTAGTGGTCGAAAAAAGATGCTTTCCAATCTAAACGAAAGAAGTGAAACGCTTATTTTTTATGAGGCTCCACATCGTCTTTTAAATGTTCTAAAAGATATGAAAGATATTTTTGGTGATTCACGCCGTGTTTGCATATGCCGCGAAATTTCTAAAATATTTGAAGAGTACATCAGAGGATCAATAGGTGAAGTTACCAATGTTGATCCTACCACCTTAAAGGGAGAATTTGTTATAGTAGTAGAAGGAAATCAAACTAAAAAAGAAAATGTTGACGAACACGATAATAATATATCTGACTTCGCGATTAAATTGCGAAAGGCTGGTTATAAAAATTCTGAAATAGCGAAAATATTATCCTGTGAATTTGATGAACCGAAGAACAAATTATATAAATTTATTAACACCTTGAAATGAAGGTAGAAAGGAAAGATTGATATGTCTATATTCAATAAAAAGAAGAAAAAAGAAAACACGATTACAGACATTGAAAAAGAGATTTTAACCAAAACGATAGATTTGGAAAAAGATGATCAATCTTCTCATTTGAAGTCAGATAATTCATTGGAGGCTTGGAGCAGTTCCGGCAAGGAAGACATTGGTGATTTAAAAAGATTCGTTCGGCAAAAAGTACCTTTAAGTTCGGATGAGACAATCGAATTTAAAGTTATTAAAAAGAAATTAGAAATCGACAATAAAAAACATCATCGAAAAAAGATTGATAAAAAATATGCCAAAGCCTTAGAATTAGCAAATGTCGAAAGATTTTTTCCTGAAGTTGAGCAAGGCTTAAATACTGATCAAGTCGAAAAGCGAATCAAACAGGGATATGTAAATAAAACGCGCGATACGTATACAAAGAGCGTGGGAAAAATAGTTGCTGACAATATTTTCACTTTCTTTAATATATTAATGTTTTGTATTGCGGTCATACTCATTATATATAAATCGTATACCGATTTATTCTTTTTAGTTATCGTTGTAGTTAATCTAGTTATTGGAATAGTTCAGGAAATTCGCGCTAAAAAGGTCATTGATAAACTGAAATTAGTTACTTCACCTAGTACTATTGTTATTAGAAATGGTCAAAAGATAAATATAAGTAGCCAAGATGTGGTGTTAGATGATATATATCAGTTGAAAAATGGTGATCAAATACCGACAGATGCAGTGGTTTTATCTGGGATGGCTGAAGTAAATGAATCGTTATTAACTGGGGAATCAAAACCAATTAAAAAGGTGAAAAATGCCAAAATATTGGCGGGTTCATATGTTGTATCTGGCATTGTGACAGTTCAAGCTACTTCTGTTGGCGAGAATACTTTTGCTGGTAATTTGCAGGCACAAGCTAAAAAATATCGTAAATCCGATTCGCAACTGGCAAATTCTATCAATAAAATAATTAAAGTGGTCTCGGTTTTTATCGTTCCGATTGCGATTGCCATGGGATATTCTAACTATACCAGTGCTTTGACTATGGTTGGAACTCAGCAGGAAGCTATTACGCTCGCCGTTCAAAAAACAGCTGGTTCAATAGTGGGAATGATTCCATCGGGACTTATTTTGCTCACTTCGGTGGCTTTATTTACTAGCGTCATTAGACTAGCACGGCGCAAGACATATGTTCAGGACTTGTATTCAATCGAGAGACTAGCGAGGGTCAATTGTTTGTGTTTAGATAAAACGGGGACTTTGACCGATGGGACGATGAAAGTTGAGCGGACGATAAAGATTAAGCCTCGCACTAAAGTAGAGGAGATATTGCCCAATTTTTTGGGAGCTTTTCAATCAGCTAATCAGACTTCGTTGGCTCTGCAAAATGAATTTTCCATCAAGCATGATTATTTGGTAAAACGTATTTTACCTTTTTCATCAACGCGCAAAATATCAGCGGTGCAATTTGAGAATAA
>JAQWCB010000103.1 GCA_028707375.1 Bacilli bacterium
CTCAATAAAAGAATTAAAGGCTAACATCCGAATATATCTCCCTCGCGTTGGTTTAATATTATATAGATTCAATAAATCTATTGCCTTTGGTATTAATTCCTCTTTTCTTACTTTCTTGTTGGTGAGCATAAAATCGATGGTTTTAACGGAATCAAAAAAATATATGTGGGAGGCCTCATTGATTTTTTGAGCCAATTTATCATCGCATAGGGCTTCATCTTTTTCAAAAAGGTAGTGATGGGGTTCTATATTTTGTCCTTCTTTGACAATGAAAGAAACCTTAATTTTGGAAGTAGCGATATCCTCGTACATCGGTTCAACATCTATTATTAAATCCACTTTTCAATTGTTTCCTTTTTCAGCCACCTATATCATACACTATCAGCGATATATTTAAGCATGATTAAAATGAACAAAATGATAATTATCATTTGTTTTCCTAACTTTCTGTGGTATATTTTGCTACAATCTATTTGTAGTTTAGTATATATAAAGGGGAATGATATGAATAAAATTGCTGATCACATTACATGGGATGAATACTTTATGGGAATTGCTCATCTTTCCTCTCTTCGCTCTAAGGATCCAACAACAAAAGTTGGCGCTTGTATCGTTTCTCAAGATAATCGTGTCTTATCATTAGGTTACAATGGAATGCCTCGCGGATGTGATGACAGCATTATGCCGTGGGGAAAGCAATCCGATGATCCATTGAACAATAAATATCCTTACGTTGTTCACGCTGAATTGAATGCTATTTTGAATGCGAATAAGGATATTCGCGGATCGAAACTATACGTAACCTTGTTTCCGTGCAACGAGTGCGCTAAAGCTATTATTCAATCAGGAATTAAAGAAATTATTTTTCTATCTGATACGCATCGAGATGAGATGGCAGGGCGCGCCAGCGATCGATTGCTCAAGATTGCCGGAGTTAAAATAACTAAATATGAGGGAAGAATTCCTGAAATAAAATACTAGGAGGGATATTGTATGACTTGGAAAAAATCCAAATACTATTTTCGAGGAACAGGAGTAATCATTTTGGTCTTAGCGCTAGTTTTGCTCAGTTGTTATGGGATAGCTAGCAGCAGCAATGATTTAGTGAGAACGATTTTTTATATTGTGTTTAGTTCCATTAGTGCAGGTATCATCATTGCGTATTGGATATATGCTTTCCTTCGCGAAAATAGATTGCTCAAAGAGGAACAACGCGAAAAGGAACTGGGTAAAACACATGCTATTTATCAGGAAAAGAAGAAAAAGTAGGCAATAATAAATGGAAGAAAAAATCGCAGTTGAACTAAAAAATATCTCCTTTGGATACTCGCAAGATATAACAAATATTGATGATATATCTTTTAAGGTAAAACGTGGAGAATATTTAACGCTCATTGGTCATAATGGATCGGGAAAATCAACTATCGCCCGTTTGATAACTGGACTTTTACTTCAGCGTTCTGGCGATATCAATATTTTGGGTGAAACTATGACTGATGATAATGTGCTCAGATTGCGTAAGAATATTGGAATTATTTTTCAGAATCCAGATAATCAGTTTATTGGTTCATCAGTGCGCGATGATATAGCGTTTGGCCTGGAAAATGATTGTGTAGCGGAAGATAGAATGGAAGCCATTGTCGATGAATATTCCCAAAAGGTTGGAATGAAAAATTTTTTGGATAAGGAGCCGACAAATCTCTCTGGAGGTCAGAAGCAGCGGGTTGCTATCGCTGGGGCTTTGGCCCGACATCCTCAAATTCTCATTATGGATGAATCGACATCAATGCTTGATCCCAAAGGTAAGAGAGGAATCTTGGATTTGATTCATCGCATCAAAAAGGAAGATGAGAATTTAACCATCATTTCGATAACACACGATATTCAGGAAGCCTACGATTCTGATCACGTCATCGTTATTGCTAGTGGTAAGAAAATTTTAGATGGCACCCCTGATGAGGTTTTTAATAATTCGCAACGGATGATAGATTTGAAATTGGATATTCCATTTTTCAAAAAATTGAATATTGAATTAGAAAACAAGGGCTTAGCAAAATATAAATCCAATTCTTTGGAAAGTTTGGTGAATAAATTATGTCGATAAAATTAAAGAATGTGTCATATACTTATTCACAGAAGACACCATTTGCTTTTGAAGCGTTAAAAAATGTTTCGCTAAATATTAACGATCATTCTTTTTTGGCTCTTATTGGGGAGACAGGATCGGGAAAATCAACGCTTGTCCAACACTTGAATGGACTTCTCTTGCCAACATCTGGCGAGGTGCAAGTAAATAATTTTTTGCTTTCGATTGAGAATGGCAAGCGCAAATATGTCGATTTAAATAAGCCGCAGGGAAAGAAGTATCATAAGAAGCAATTCAACATTAAGGATTTACGAAAATATGCTGGTCTTGTTTTTCAATTTCCGGAATATCAATTGTTTGAGGAAACGGTTTTGAAAGATATTTGTTTTGGTCCTAAAAATTTTGGAGCAAGTGAAGAAGAGGCGGAAACAATGGCTCGCCAGGCGATTGAATTAGTCGGTCTTGACGAATCGTATTTGTCGCGCTCACCTTTTGAATTGTCAGGGGGTGAAAAAAGGCGTGTAGCGATTGCAGGCATCATTGCTTTGAATCCTTCGGTTCTTATTTTAGATGAGCCAACTGCTGGTCTTGATCCTCAGGGAGAAAGAGAAATGATGGAGTTATTTAAACGCATATATGATTCAGGAAAATCGGTGATTTTAGTAACTCACAATATGGATATCGTTTTAAAATATGTCGATGAAGTTATCGTGATGAAAGATGGTCATCTCTTAACTCAAACGACTCCACTCAAATTATTCCAAGATGAAAAATTTTTGGCAAACACGGCCATTGAACCGCCGTTTGTTTTTAAGGTTGCTAAAGAACTGATTGATAATGGGTTGAATATCGATTTGGGAAAAATAAAAGATATTTCCTCTCTCGTTGGCGAAATAGGGAGAGTCAAACATGAATAATATTGCTCTCGGTCGCTATGTTCCAGGACATTCTTTTTTGCATAAGATGGATTCGCGAATTAAGATTGTTGGTTTGATAATCTTTTTTGTCGCTGTTTTTTTGACTTATGGAACTGTTGTACAAAATTTTATTATGTACGGATTGCTCTTTTTGACTTTTTTTATTTTCATCAAGATAGCCCATCTGTCATTTATGTCAGTATTAAAATCGCTTAAGGCACTATGGGTGATGATGATATTCCTTTTATTAATTAATACCTTCGCGATCAAAACAGGTGAACTGGCCTTTGATATCAACGGATATGAGGTATATTGGGATGGCATTATTCGCACCGGCTACATAATTATTCGCTTGATGTTAATGATCATGTTGACTACACTTTTGACATCGACGTCAAAGCCTTTGGATTTAACCTTTGGCTTGGAATGGTTGTTGGGACCATTGAAACTGATTAAGGTTCCGGTTCATATCTTTGCGATGACAATATCGTTGGCCTTGCGTTTTATACCTACTCTTATGGAAGAGGCAAATAAGATAATGCGCGCCCAATCATCGCGCGGAGTGGATTTTAAAGAAGGAAAGCTCAAGGATAAGTTTACCGCGATTATATCGCTTATTATTCCTCTTTTTGTCTCCTCATTCTTGCGCTCGGGCGAGTTGGCGGATGCGATGGAAACGAGAGGATACGATCCAAATGGTAAGCGGACAAAGTATCGACGGAAACATTGGAAGATGAAAGAGACTTTACAAATTGTTGGCTGTTTTGCTATTTTGGCTGTTTTTGTTTTATTGGCTGTCTATAAACCGGATTTTGTTTCGATGGTGCAGGGTTGGTTTTAATATGAATAGATTGGTTTTTGTTTCTTTTAACGGCCGATATTTCCAAGGAACGCAAATTCAGCGCGAAGGGTTGACAGTTCAGTCGTTACTTGAAAATAAATTGAGTCAAATATATAATGAAAAAATAAGAATTAGGCC
>JAQWCB010000104.1 GCA_028707375.1 Bacilli bacterium
AATTTTGTTTTAAAGGATTGTAAAATTTGTATTTTTTTCTTCCATAGGCAAGCACTTGAGTCCAACTACTATCGGTTTCTGATCCGTAAATTCTTCCTCCATAATTTTTGGTTTCAATAACGAAAATCCCCTTTTCATTTACAACAACATGGTCAATTTGTGCCGACCGCATGTCTCCAGCAAATAATATATTATTTACCTTTCTTTTGACACCAGGAATATCTTTACCGATTTGTCTACTGACCACAAACTCACCAATTTTTCCCTTCCCAATTGGTGAATTAGCAAAAAGAAGTAATAGGACTAAAATCACTATTATTGAAATATAAAAATAAAACATAAAATTATCCCTCACTTACAAATAAGTATATCAGACGAAATGGTTTAATTTTAATATATTTCATTTTTATCGAAAAAAATATCCTTATTCTGTATAGTAGCAGTTATTTGACATATTCTTGACATCATTGACAGTATTCAGAAACTTGCAAACTCATAAAATAGCGTATATTATAAGTAATTATTAATACCGATAATATTAATGATTAATTAAGAATAAGAAGGTAAAAATGGCTGTACTAGAAGTAAAACATTTAACTAAAGATTACGGAAGTAAAAGGGGTGTCTTCGACATCTCTTTTGAAGTTAATAAGGGTGAAGTATACGGCTTTTTAGGCCCTAATGGGGCTGGAAAATCTACTACAATTCGTCATTTGATGGGTTTTTCCAAGCCGGATAAAGGCGAATGTCGGATTTTTAATCGTGAGTGCTTTAACCATTATTATGAAAATTTGAGAAGCGTAGGATATATTCCAGGGGAAATCGCCTTGCCGCAAGGCTTAAATGGATACGAATTTCTCGAGATGATGCAAAAAATGGAGAAAAAATTCAATCGTAATTTGTTGGATAAATACATTTCATATTTTGAACTTGATGAAGCTTCACTCAAAATGAATACAAAGCATATGTCGTTAGGTATAAAAAGAAAATTGGCTATCATTACTGCTTTTTCATCTAACCCTGATGTACTGATTCTTGATGAGCCCACCTCTGGACTTGATCCATTGATGCAAGAAAAATTTATCAAACTTATTAAAAATGAAAAGGCTAATGGGAAAACTATCCTTTTGAGTTCGCATATCTTTTCTGAAGTCGATGCGACTTGTGATCGTATTGGTATCATTAAAGATGGGAAAATCGTTTCACAATTTGTTGCGGATGATTTGCGACATGCCGATAACAAGAACTATCGAATCCACTTTGCAAGTAAAAATTCATATGAAAAATTTAAGAAGGACATCAGCGATATTTCTTTCATCACTTCTACTAAATTCCACGATCATACCAATGTTGCGTTCATCGCCTGCGTGGATAAGAATATTAATGATTTGGTTAATCTTTTGTCAGATTATGCTATTGAATCATTTTCCACTTCGCATGAAACACTCCAGGATTACTTTATGTCTTTCTACAAGGAAGATGAAGATTTTAAGGGGGCTTTGTAATGGATAAAAATGATATCGTAATAAATGTAGATAATCTAACCAAGGATTATGGTGATAAAAAAGGAATATTTGATGAGAATTTTCAGATTAAGCGCGGTCAAATGGTCGGGTTTGTCGGAACGAATGGTTCAGGAAAAACTACAACAATCCGTTCAATTCTCGGTTTTATTCATCCAACTTCTGGCCATGCTTATGTTAATGGGCTCGAAAGTTGGCGTCATTCATCGGAAATAGTTAAAAATATCGGTTACGTTCCTGGCGAAATTGCTTTTCCTGATTTGGGTACTGGCACTGCTTTTTTAAAATCTCAGGCTTCATTCTTGCATCTTAAAAATTTTGACTATGCAAACTCACTGATTGAACAGCTTCAGCTTGATCCGAGTGCCAACTTAAAGCGCATGTCAAAAGGAATGAAACAAAAAACAGCTTTGGTCGCAGCTTTGATGGCCAATCCCGAGATAATAATCATGGATGAACCAACAACTGGTCTTGATCCCTTGATGCGAGAAACTTTCATTTCCATCATCGAGAAGGAACATCAGAAAGGTAAAACAATCCTAATGTCATCCCACATGTTTGAGGAAGTCGAAGATACTTGCGATTCTGTCATGCTCATCTCCAATGGACATCTTATTGATTTTGTTGATATGGAAGTCATTCATCATCCAAAGGTTAAAGAATATAAGATTGAATTTTTTAAGCACGATGACTATGTTGCTTTTCAAAACGAGGGATTCAATATTGTTAGATTGCAAGATCAATACAATCAAGCAACCGTTAAAATTCCCAAGGATGGAGTTGAAACACTTTTTAAGTCATTAAAAAATAAGAAATTGAAGTATATTTCAGAAAACCGATATACTTTGGAAAAACATTTTCTCGAAAAATTACGAGAACAAAATAAAATAGAGGAGGACAAATAAATATGTTTTCAAAACCATTATTTAAACAATCGCTTAAAGCGAATTCTGTGATGTGGGCTATAGTTACAGCCTTAACTTGCTTTATGTTAGCCTGCGTAATGATCATCGGCGGATCAGGGACTGTCGGCAATCTCGAGGCAGGGGTAACTGATACTATCATTACGCATGAAATTGAGTCTTCTTTGAAACAACGTTCCTTGTCATATTATGGATATACAATTCAAGGTGAACATCAATTCGATGTTTATTTCTCACAAGATTTAGATGCTGAAGTAACTTCTAATGGTAATTTTTATGCTCAGGAGGCTGGATGGGTTCAGCAGTTAGCGAACAATTCAGAAAGCGGAATACCGGATTGCTATAACAATATTTCGACTTTGCCAACACCGAGCGATGATGACGAAGGTCAACAATCTATCTATGCTCTATTTAAAAGTTGGGCCTTAAAGCAGCCTCAGCCTTCAGCGTATGATTTAACTACCACCGAAGGTCAAAATGCTTTTGCCTTGGATACCACCAATTGGATTGCTCTTATGCCTAGCACTTCCGTTGTTGGAGACATTGCTGGTGCTCAAGCTTATCAATCATCAGTGCAAAAACTTCAATCCTTCTGCTTAGAAATGGCTCAGCAGTCCGATTCAAATGCTACGATGAATTCATCTAGTTACCTTGAAATATCGGGTACCGTCTTTGTAACCATCAATCCTGGTAATCAATTTGATACGTATTACACTAATCACGCATTAAATGTACCTGAGGATTACGATGTTACCTCACTAGCCGAACACTATGTTGCTGGTGATCTTTCCGACTATATAAATTCATCTACCCGCATGGATTACATCCAGAAGCGCGCTTCATCTGGCTCATCGGTCTTCCTCGGTGATTTATTTACAAGATCTGAGGCCAAACAGGCCATATTATCTTCGCTGTCAGAATATGGAGTTGACGAAGCAAAATATGATTCATTCGGTTATGATTTTGAGCGAACCAATAACTTAGGCAATACAACTACTCTTTCATACCAGGCTCAAATTGATCATGAAATTGATTTGATCAATCAGAAATATGCCAATGGAGAATATGCCAACGATGAAGAGTATCTAGCTGCTATCCGTGATGAAAAAGCTAAAGTAGCGAATGATTTATCTGCTTCATTTATGAGTCTACTTCCAACGGATATCGCTGATGCTTTGAAAGAAATTGGTAAGATGGATGTCTATTCGCTAATTGTAGGTTCAATTTATTATAAGATGGCAGGTTTACTTCTACCGATAATTTATGTAATTATGGCAGCAAACAGCCTTATCTCATCTCAAGTTGACACGGGATCCATGGCATACGTTTTGTCAACTTCTACCAAGAGAACAACAGTAAGCTTTACTCAGATTGTCTATCTTTTGGTTTCCCTACTAGGTATGGTAATATGTACGACATTGACATCATTTATCTGTTTCTCTTTTGTCGATATTCCTAAAACCTCAATGACTTACTCCACCCTGGCTCTCATGAATCTAGGAATGTTTGCCGTTTTGGTTGCTATAGCAGGTTT
>JAQWCB010000105.1 GCA_028707375.1 Bacilli bacterium
AGCTGTTTTATTCATTTATTTTTATTTTGCGAGTATAATTTAAATAATGACAAGAGGGAGAAATTAAATAATGAAAAATATGCTCGAATTAGAAAAAATAACTAAAAACTACATATTGGATAAAAATCTTTTTGTTCCAGCGTTAAAAGGAATAGATTTAAAATTCCCTCAACATGGATTTGCTGCCGTTTTAGGCCAATCAGGATGTGGAAAAACCACTCTTTTAAATATCATTGGTGGCCTAGACCGCTACACGAGCGGTGATTTAAGAATTGATGGAAAATCAACAAGACAGTTTGGCGATAAAGACTGGGATAATTATCGAAACAAAAAAATAGGAATGGTATTTCAATCCTATAATTTAATCGGTCATATGAGCGTTGTTGGCAATGTTGAAATTGCCATGACGCTTTCTGGCGTCTCTCGTTCCAAACGACACGAGCGCGCTCTGAAAGCTCTAGATTCTGTTGGTCTAATTTCTGAAATAAATAAAAAGCCCAATCAATTATCAGGCGGTCAAATGCAAAGAGTGGCCATTGCTCGCGCTATCGTGAATAACCCTAATATTATTTTGGCAGACGAGCCTACTGGCGCTCTCGATTCACAAACCTCAATTCAAATCATGGATATATTAGAAGAATTATCAAAGGAAAAGTTAATTATTATGGTTACTCATAACCGTAATTTGGCCTTTTCATATGCCACGCGAGTCATTGAAATGTCCGATGGTCTAATTATAAAAGATACTCCCAATATTCCTAAGCGAATCGTAGCCGAGAAAAAAGAACGGGAAGAGAAACAATCTTTACAATCTACTAACGTAATTAAGGCTGGGTCTAATTCTTTTACAATGATTGAGTCTGATTTCAATGCCAAACTTGCTTCCGAATTATCCAAGGAAAAAAATAAGCAAAAGAATAAGACATCAATGGCTTTTTCAACCGCCCTTTCTATTTCCGGAAAGAATTTGAAAACGAAAAAAGGGCGAACAATCATGACTGCTATCGCTGGTTCAATCGGCATTATTGGGGTAGCCCTTGTTCTAGCTATATCTAATGGTTTTTCCAGTTATATTTCAAATCTCGAATCAGAGACTCTTTCATCTTTTCCCGTGTCAGTTGAAGAATACACCTATGATTTTGCTTCGCTGAGTGAAGCAAATACCGAAGAGAAAGAGGCTTTTCCGGAAGACCATGACATCGTTGTCTCTGAACCGATAAGTTCATCTTTTCACGCAAACAACATTACTGATGATTATTTAGATTATGTTGCCGATATGGATCCAGCTTTAACTTCCGCCGTTCAATATAGATATTCTCTGAGTTCCAACGTTTTAAGTAAAAACGAAACAACAGGTAAAATTAATACGATTAGAACTTCTCAATCTTCCTTGATTGAATCTTATACTTCAAATTCCTATTGGAATCAATTGCCGGATTCTAAAGATTTCATTTTATCTCAATATGACTTAATCGAGGGAACATATCCTTCATCTGAGAATGAAGTAGTTCTTGTTGTTGACGAATACAATTCAATGTATTCATCAACCCTTGAACAATTGGGATTTGATGCCGATGAAAAAACTATACCAGTAAGCGATATTCTTTCGCACACTTTTAAAATGATTCCCAATGATGATTATTATACGGAAAACGCCGAAACTAAAACGGTCACTGGTTATTTCTTAAAATCGGTTGAGCAACTTAAGGCTGAAGGATTAAGTATATCTGACATTACTTCATACTTAACTGCACTTGCCACAGAAGCAGCGAAGGATAATCCAAATACAGATACTATTAGTGCCATCGCCAATAAAATGATGGAGTATTTTGAATACGATAGCACAGGAAGAACAATTCACTCTTACTCAACTCCTTCTACTTCACAAAAGGAGGATTTATTTAGTAATAGTGGCACAACCTTAAAGGTTAGTGGAATTTTACGTCCGAAAGAGTCGACGGTAACATCGGTTTTAAATTCCGGGATATATTACACAAAAGACTTAGTTAATACGCAACTGAACGTAGATTCTAGTTCTAAAATTGCAAAAGACTACGCTAATCACTTGGTAATAAATAAGTTATTGGATATTCCTGTCCCGGCTGTTTATAATGTTATAAATAATTGCGATCAAATACAGACAGCAACAACGAGCGAAGTTGTTGAAGCCATTTCTAATTATTTCTCGTATCGGAAGGTATACGGAACAGATATTTTTGTTACTTCAATCACTATTTATCCTAAAAGTTTCGATGATAAAAAAGATATTTTGAAGTATTTGGATAATTACAACATAAATAAGGTTGATGCCGATAAGGTAACCTATACCGATTTGGCTGGATCTATAACTTCTTCATTGGAAACTTTAGTCAATATTATTTCCTCGGTGCTGATTGCTTTTGCCTCCATTTCTCTCGTTGTCTCTTCAGTAATGATTGGAATAATAACACATACCTCAGTCATTGAACGAACAAAGGAAATAGGTATATTAAGAGCTGTCGGAGCTAGAAAAAAAGATGTATCGCGACTATTTGAAGCTGAAGCTACAATCATTGGCATGCTCGCTGGTGTTGTTGGTGTGGGCTTTACTTATTTAGTAAGTCCTTTAATCAATATCATTATAAATAATCTTAACCCTAATTTTGACACTGGAAATATCGCTTATTTACTGCCCGGACACGCTTTGATGCTCATTGCCATTTCAATCGCGTTGACCTTTGTTGCTTCTCTTGTTCCTGCGCGCATCGCCGCCCATAAAGATCCAGTTGTGGCTCTGAGAACAGAATAAATTCAATAAAAAAGAAGAAAGCGATATTTTACTTTTTTAGCACATCTTTTTATCGAAGACTGCTGTGATGAAAATATACAATTTCTTCTTTTACTTTTATTTTAATCTATTTGAATAATTGGACTAAAATATCTGCCATTTGTTTCATTTGATCAACATCTAAATATTCAAAGCGACCATGAAAATTGGCTCCACCTGTTCCAAGATTGGGACAGCAAAACCCTCGATTGGTTAAAACAGCACCATCAGTACCACCACGAATCGGTTCAAATTCATAATCTATTTTCTTTTCGCGATATATCTTTTCGATTTTTTCCATTATTTCTGGATGCTTATCAATTATTGGACGCATATTTTTATAAGTTTTTATAATTTGAATTCTTATTACATCGGCTTGATATTGCTTATTGATTCTTTGCGAAGCCAAGTTTAGATACTCCAGCATATAATTAAGTTTGTTTTCATCAAACTCTCTAACGATATACTCCATCCTGGCTTTTTCTTCGTTTCCATTGAATTCAATAAGGTGGTAGAACCCTTCTCTCTTATCAGTGTGTTCGGGTCGCATAAATCGCGGCAAAGAATTATGAAAATCCATTCCGACATTTATAGCGTTAATCATCTTATCCTTTGCTGATCCTGGATGAATAGATCTACCATTAATCTCAACATTTATGGAGGCTGCATTAAAATTCTCTATTGATAGATAGTGTATATCTCCGCCATCAATTGTATATCCGTACTTGGAATGCAATCTTTCAATTTCAATGTGATCCGCTCCAGCACCAATTTCTTCATCAGTTGAGAAAACAACTTCAATTGATTTATGGGGAAGTTTGTTTGTCACAAAGAAATTAACTACATCCATCGCAATAGCTATACCCGCTTTATCATCCGCACCAAGTAAAGTCTTTCCATCAGTCACGATAAGTTCATGTCCCTTGGAACTTAATAACGCTGGAAAATCTGCCACCTTCATTGTTATATCTTCTGAAAGTTCAATATCTTTACCATCATAATTATTAATAATTCGCGGTTTAATATTGGCTCCTGGAGCAGCGTTCGAAGTATCCATATGTGCAATTAAAACAACTGAATCTCCTGCTATTTCACCTGGAAAAAAGCCGTACACTGTTCCAAATTTATTGATGAATAAATCTTGTCCGCCAAGTTCTTCCAACTCTTTTT
>JAQWCB010000106.1 GCA_028707375.1 Bacilli bacterium
AAACGGTTAAATCATTAAAAGGTAAGAAAAAAATTATTATTATCATAAGCCATGATAAAGAATTTGAAAAACTTGCTACAAAAATAATCAAATTAAATTCATTTGCTAATTGACACAATATACAAGATGGTTCAACTTCACTCCCCCCATTCATCTAAATTCATGATATTTAAAGATTTTGCATAAATTCATAATATTTCTCTAATGAAAATAATACTCTGATACTTTCAATAAAATATACATGGTACTTTAGGGTATATTATGGTACTTTTGAGGTACAAAAAAAGAATACGCTAGGTATTCTTACTGTTCACTTTAGATGTGTTTGGAAAACGCCTTAAATGCCCTTAATATCGATAAGCGAACGCCTTAAATGCCTTTCTTTTATTTATTTTTTAAGTTTTACATTATAATAAAGTTAGATTTATAAATTGTAACCTAGTATCATCAAAACAATTAATCCTATCATAGAAATAACAAAAGGAATTAATCCTACAATTCCCATCACTATTTTATCGTGTTTTTTTCTACATATATCTGCATTTGTAAAAATTTGATTCTCTAAATTTTTGTGTCCATCGTTAATTTCACTTTCGATAGCTTTATTAAATAATTCAGATATATCTATATTTTTATTTTTGCTAGCTAAACGTAATTTATTGGACAAATCATAATAATAGTTCACATGAAAGTCCTCGTTATTTTGTTTCTTTTGCTTTTTATTAGTTCTTGGTAAAATAGCACCGATAAACATAAACATTGAGAATACAAATGATAAGCAATATAATCCAGTTATCACAAAACAAAAAGCTTTAAAACTTACGCTAAAATCGTTGAATTTCTCGATACTATATATTGAAAATAAATCTGTAGTTAAGGCAAAAACAATTCCCAAGGCAGAAATCAACATTCCTACTTTGCTATCCATTTTATTTATTTGGTTTTCAATCTCGCAAAATATTTGTTCTTTCAAATTATATTTTTCTTTATCATCATTCATTTTTCATTCCTCCTTCAATCCAGTCGTAAAATTTGCCATTAAAAACATTTCCATTATAAAAAGTACCTAATTCATTAAGATTATGTTTAGAAAACCAACTTTTTGGATTCTTACCCTTATTATTATTGCACATCACATTAATCATGCTTTCATAAAAATTTTCTGAAAAAATAATCGGCTTATATCCATCTCTATTTGCAATTGATGAAAATTTTGATGCATAAGTTACAGCTTTCCCTATCCATACTAAGTTATTTATTCCAGATCCTTCTCTTCCTGCTTTTACGACCAGCTCTTTTGCTGTTGAAACACCTATGCCAGCAACAATTTTATTCATTTTTCTATTTTCAAGTATTTTATTTAACATTTTTAAAAAAGTATTAACACGAAAAATTTTACTTGCAATCTCGTAATTTTCCTCAGGCGTAGAAGTGGTATAGATAGCATAAACACAATCTCCTCTAATGCCAATTTCTCTCAAATTGTCATCGTTTCTAAGTATCTCGATAATTTCTGAAGTAAAGGACCTTATAATTCTAGAAGTTGATATTTTTCTATTTTCGGTAAACAACTTTGTTGACTCTTTAATGTCCACAAAAACAGCAGTCACCCATGCATAATAACCGTTATGATAAGTGAATTTTTCCACAGTAGGAACCTTTTCTTTTTCTTCTATTTCATTACTGTCATTAAGTATGGTTTCAATTCTCGTTTTTCCGTTTAAGAAATCATATTCAAACATACATCGCGCCTCCTTATTCTATTTCATTCTCTCTATTACCCAAGTCTCAAAGTCTTTTATTACCATGTCAGAACAATAAACATATTCATTTAATTTTTTTGATTGAACTCTACTAATATAGTGAGAGTTCCTAAACTTGTCGTTAGCGTCAAAATCTTTGATATTTTCGTAAAAACAAGAATCCATAACGATTGGATCAATTCCATTAGTGTTACCTTCGTTTGAAAGTTTTGATGCGTCAATTACCGCATCTCCAATCCAAATATTATCGTTGATTCCGGTCCCTTTTTTTCCAGCTTTAATGACAAGATCTTTTGAAGCTCCTAATCCAATACCAATTTCAAATGTTGGCCAGCCTTTCGTTTTCAATATTTTTTGAAACATTTTTTGAAAAGTATTGATAAAGCACGCATCACTCAAAATATTGTTTAAATCATCCTTTTTTGGTGTTGAATAAATGGCGTAAACGCAATCTCCGCGTATGCCTATTTGAACATATTTTTCATTTTGCTTTAATATTCCGATTATTTCACTGGTAAAAGCACGCATTATCCTCGCTACTTTCTCGGGATTATTGTATTTGAAATAATCAGTTGAATTTCTAATATCGATGAACATGGCGCCAACCCATGTTCTTACCCCATTTTCGTAAGTAAATCCATCCTCATCATTTGAAATCGAATCAACTTCTTCGATTTGTGTTTTAGAGTTTAAGATTTCTTCAATTCGCTTTCGTGATTCTTCATAATTAAAATTACTCATTTTTAAATATCCCCTTTTCAAAAATTATTCCTTTTTCTAAGTCGTTCAAATTGTAAATCGTATCCAAAACATCAAAGGTCTCTTCCAAGTTGTGCTTTGCTGAGTTCCATCCTGTTCCATCAGTAAACCAAACGAATGTGAAATTAGGAATATCCTTAGCTTCTAAAGCTAAAGTCTTATAACTTCTTGCGGTCTCATTTAACTTAGAACCGCCGCCACCATAAAAGTTACATTCGCAAGCATAGACATGTTTTCCTTTAATAAACACAAAATCGAAGCGCTTCTCAGTCTTTCCATTATTGCTAATCTTGGAAAGATCTAAACCAAATATATTCTCAATATCGCTTTTATACATTTCTTTAAAATAAGTCACATCTTTTTGAAAGCCAGCCTTAACTAAATAGGATTCAACAATGTCTTCCATGACATCTCCCGTTCTATTCTTCCTAGCGTTCGTGTCCATTCCGACTTCGACACCCATGACATAGTCAACGAGATTATTTATTAAATGATTAGAAATTAAATCAAATAGGCCAGTCTTCTCCATGAAGTCCGCATATTCTTCCGCTGAATAGTTTGGCTTATTGAAATTAAAAATCTTTTCATTTCCGATTTCAGTAACTTTAATTTCACTTTCTCTTTTAGCTAAAAGAATAGGAATAACTTTCAATATCTCTGGATATTTTTTATATAAATCTAAGAAATCTTTTCTAATGTTCTTTGAGCCAAAGAGACTATTGAGAATATTGAGCTCCAATTTTATAGAATCAGTATTCTTATAAACCTTTTTGAAATCAGTGTAATAATCGTATGTTGCGATACTATCACGCATTGTCTTAAGCCATTCATTGAAATTTCTCATTTGTTATACCCCTCCAATTTTTTGAGTCTTTTCTTTGATATCTCTAAATATTCTAAATGATTGTCTATTCCGATGTATTTTCTTTTTAGTCGAAGAGCTACTACACCGGTAGTCCCACTTCCATTAAAAGGATCTAGGATTAAGTCTTCTTCATTTGTAGAAGCTAGGACAATTCTTTCTAATAATGCTTCAGGCTTTTGCGTAGGATGCTTTCCAAACTCCTTTTCTGTTTTGGAAGGTAGGTTAATTGTCCACACATCCTTCATCTGTTTTTCACCATTGAATTCCTTCATCAATGAATAATTAAATGTATGTTTTCCTTTCTTCTTTGGAGTGAGCTGTTTTCTAGCCCAAAGGATGGTCTCAGTGCTATTCGTAAAACACCTGCAGGCAAGATTAGGTGCAGGATTTGGCTTAACCCAAGTGATGTTATTTATAAGAGAAAAGCCCTCCAATTCTAGAGCGACTCCGATGCTATAGATGTTATGAAACGTTCCACTTATCCATATGGTTCCATTATCCTTTAGGATTTTTTTGCAAAGCCTAATCCATTTTCGGTTATATTTGACTTTATCTTCTATGGTTA
>JAQWCB010000107.1 GCA_028707375.1 Bacilli bacterium
TGCGATTAAAATTGAAACTCCCCCAGTGAATATTAGTTCTTTCTTATTAAATAAAATTTCCTTATTGCTGTTTTTCATATGTTTTCATCTTTCTAGTAACTTCCATTTTACACAGTTTACTGTTTTTTGAAAATAGATATCAATTATTTTTGGTGACACTTGTTAAATTGATTCATTGTAATCTAAAATTTATGACAATATTTTAATAGTTTATGTTAAAAAATAATTGTGAAAACACTTTCAAAAGGCATGAAAACACTTTCATGATCATAGCTATAACATTGGGAAATACTTAGATGTATTCTATGCGTGTACGAAGGAGGCACACACAATGGAAAAAGAAGAATTCATAGAAGAAAAATTACTCAATGTCGAATCTCAATTGGAAAAAGTTGTGGATGATATGATTTATATGTATGGTCGATTCCTTACTATAAAAGATGCTAAGAGATTTGCTCCTTATAAAACACATCTAGTAGAGCAATATCAAAATCTTACTGTTCAAAGAAATGCTTTAACAGAAAAACTTAATTCACTAGAGAAATAAGCACTGGAATAATTGAGGATGCCATAGGCATCCTTTTTTTATGCAAAAATTAAAATGATATTATAAATATAGGTTAAATATTTTTGAAAATTAGTTGTATCTAACGAAACATAGAGAGTGTACAAAAAAACTTTTATAAAACAAAAAGCCATCCATCCTTGAATGACTTTTGCTCAGTCTATTCCATATTTTTGTGACGAAATGGAATGGCGGATGATGTAACGAACTCTATCTGATATGCATATAGTGTTCATATTAGACTTGAATGGCGGAGCAGAAGAGATTCGAACTCTTGCAGGGTTGCCCCTCTGCTGGTTTTCGAGACCAGTCCCTTCAGCCAGGCTTGGGTACTGCTCCAAAGCAAGAATCATTATAGCAAATAAAAGAAGGGATTGTATATAATTATTTGATTTTTAGGCATAATTGTTTGGAGGATTAACATGGTTTAATTCTTTTAAATATAATTTATATATAATATAATACAATATTAGTATGTAACTAATTGCGATAGATAAAAGAGGAAGTAAAGCGATGATAAAAATAATGCTAGCAACATGGGAGTGGAATTTAGTTTCGATTTCTTTTGTTGCTTTGGTTTGCGTTTTTGTCGCAGTTTTTATTTTTTCCATATCTTTCCACTATTTTTCACAATACATTGATAGGAGACACAATTCTAATATTGCATTTAATTCAGAGAAAAGCCGGATTTTTACCTTGGATGTTTCCACCTCACAATTATACTATTTCGATAAACAGGATATGAGAAATCAGGTCAAAATATCTCTCGATGATTTTTATAGTGAATTTGATAAACTTCAGGCCGAACAGATGCATCAATGGATTAATTCTTCAATGGAGGAAAATTCTCATCAATCTGCATTTATTAGCTTTCCTTCCAAGATTAAGACAACGGGGAAAGAATGCATATTGCTATTTCACATAACTTCTTACAATCGTGAAAAGCACAAGTTACATTTTGAGGAAATAACTTTGCCTGGCGTTTCGATAAAGAAAAATTGCAGCGCGGGTAAGAACTATCTTAAATCAGTCAAACAGATTCAAAATATAATAGAGACCAACAAAAAATATCGCCAGCAATGTTTATTGATATACATAAAGCTAAATCACAAAACTGGAAAGATCAACGAGAATAGCAATACGGAAAGCTATACTTATTATTCAATCTATCAACCTTTGGTATCAACTTATCGCTATTTGAATAAAAGTAGATTTTTAGCTCATATTGATGATCGAAAAGCCTGTTTATTTGACTTTGATATTACCGATGAAAAAATTGAAGTGTTGTGCAGAAAAATTATACGTAAGTTTGAAAGATATTTTCAACTTAAGGCTATGCCAACTCTGTACACTATTTCTATTGGTTGCGCCCGCGTTAAAGACTTTAGTGAACCGCTTAGCAAAACGATTAAACGAGCTTCAAAAATGGCTGATCGAGCCAGCGAATTGGAAGGCGATAGCAATTACTTGATTGAGGGTGAACTTACCTCGTGGCAAAAAGCGAAGAACAAGCGGGTGAAGACTGAAGTAATAGATATGGAATCGCTTATTGCAAATCGTACTTTTCGATGCTATTTCACTCCTGTTCTTTCGACTGATATTAAGAAGAATACTTTTTTAGCCACGATTAAACCTTATGGTACCTCAATCAAAGAATATAATGATTTGGCTAAAGAGGCTAAGCATCAGGGAAAATTGCGAAAGTTATTGCAAGCCTCATTTACTACTATTTATCAATCGATTGGAAAAAATGATTATGATTTTATCTTTTTTACAAGTTTCAACAATGTTCCTTCAGTTGTGTCTGCCTTGGAAGGATTAGCAGAAATCAAGAGCAAGTTATATTTACTTTTGAATCTTTCAGAGATTCAACAACTTTCAGAATCAGGACTTGATGTTGATAAATATTTGGAAGCTTTAAAACAGGCAGGAATTAAAATAGCTTTGAACTATGATGATGTAGATTTGGATGCTCCAAAGGGAATATTGGCGCGGTGTTCAATGTTCTTGATCGTAGTTAATTCTGAGGGGTTGCATTCAGATGAAAGAACTAAGTCTGAACTCATCGCCTTCAAAGCTGTTCTTCAGGATTATAATAAACCGATTATTGTTGATAAGATGCTAACTTCGGCTGACATATTATTTGCTAAGGATTTGGGATATAACTCCTTCATATGTGAATCGGTTGCGGGCACATCATCTTCGCCATATATTCTTGAAGATGATTGGAAGGAAGAAATCAAGAAAATTGACGAGGTCAGTTCGACTCAAAAAGATGAAAAAGAATTGCACGAAGAAGTAGTAAAAGAAGAAGAATAAGTGATAAAATTACATATTGTTGGAGGAAATGAAAGTGAAAAAGAATAATGCGATTACACCCCGGGAAACAGACATGTCAAAATGGTACTCAGAAATTTGTTTGAAAGCTGAGTTGATGTCATATTCCAAAGTCAAAGGATTTATTGTGTATCGACCATATGGCTTTGCTATTTGGGAACAGATTAAAGCTTTTTTAGATAACGAATTCAAGAAAACAGGGCATCAGAATGTCTATATGCCTTTGCTTATTCCTCAATCGCTTTTGGAAAAGGAAAAAGAGCATGTTGTTGGCTTTGCTCCCGAATGTGCTATTGTCACTAAAGGTGGAGATAAAGACTTGGATTCCCCTTTATATATTCGCCCTACCTCCGAAACTCTTTTCTGTGATCATTTCAAGGATATTTTGTCATCTTATCGCGATTTGCCAATTAAATATAATCAGTGGTGCTCGGTGGTAAGATGGGAAAAAACGACTCGCCCCTTTTTAAGAGGATCGGAATTTTTGTGGCAGGAAGGTCACACCTTGCATCGCACGGCAGATGAGGCTAAAGAAGAAACTTTGCGAATGCTAAAAATATATAACAAGATGGGTGAAGACATTTTGGCTATTCCTTTTGTTATGGGCCGCAAAACTGAAAAAGAAAAATTTGCTGGTGCTCTGGAGACCTATACGGTTGAAGCGCTTATGCCCGATGGTCAAGCGTTGCAATCAGGAACTTCGCACTATTTTGGACAAGGTTTTGCCCAGCATTACGATATTTCCTTTTTAGACAGTGATAATGTGCTGAAGACTCCATACCAGACATCCTGGGGAGTTTCAACTCGCTTGATTGGTTCCATCATTATGGAGCACGGTGATGATAATGGTTTGGTATTGCCTCCTTATGTTGCACCTATCCAGGTAGCTTTGATTCCTGTTATGCCAGATGTCGCTGAACCCATTCCTAATCAGGTTATTGTTCAGGGTTAGTGTTGTAGTAATCCCCGATCCATCCATGGGATTGATGGCGA
>JAQWCB010000005.1 GCA_028707375.1 Bacilli bacterium
AAATAATTTTTTAGAAAGCGAGGCAACTTCTTCTTCGCCGTTATAAAATTGGAGATTCAGACCATAGAAATCGCCCCGAACAGAATAATTATTGACTTTATTTGCTTCCACATCGAAATCCTTATTAACTGAGAATTTTACTGTAATTGTCTCCATAATCTCATCGTTTTCATCATAGACAAAATATTGAGGAATAATTCCAGAACATTTACAAAAAATAGTCATCACAAAATTATTATCAGCATCATAAATGTATTTCACGTGGTGTATTGAAAATATTTTTGATGATACGAAAAACTTAACATTCCCCTTCTCATCAAAAACCTTATACTTATCTCCGAAACTAAAAGCCTTTTGCTTTATATATAGTATTTCCAAAATACTTCCTCCATTATTTATATATTGAAATAATTATATATTTAATAAAAGAAATACAATAGTATTTTTTAATTTTTAAATTTATTTTGACTTAGCCATCTGCTTTTTTAAAAAAGGTGACATTTGCTTAACTGAATTTTTCATTTGCTGATAACCTTTGAGAACTTTATTAACGTCGGCATTAGTCGTCCCTGAGCCTCTGGCAATTCTTACCTTGCGCGAATTTTTTATTATTTCGGGATGTTTACGTTCCTTCTTGGTCATTGAATTAATTATTATTTCCATTCTATCCGATGCTTTTTGTCCAGAATTCAATTGTTCTTTTGAAACTTTAGGCATACCTGGAATCATTCCAATTATCTTGCCCAATGGTCCCATTCTTTTGATCTGATGAATCATGTTCAACATATCATCTAGTCCAAAGTTACCAGACATGATTTTTTTCGTTGTCTTCTCAGTTTTTTCTTGATCAACATTCTCCTGAACCGTTTCAACAAGCGATACGACATCTCCCATGCCAAGAATTCTGTTGGCCATTCTATCAGGGTGGAAAACTTCTAAATCAGTAATTTTTTCACCCGTACCAGCAAATTTTATCGGTACTCCCGTCATCTTTTTAATTGATAAGGCTGAACCACCTCTTGCATCAGAGTCCAATTTTGACATGATAAGACCCGTCAACTTCAATGAGGAATTAAAGGCGTTAGCTACATTTATTGCATCTTGTCCCGACATAGCATCAACTAATAAAAAAGTTTCTGACAAAGGGACATCATTAGCAATATCTTTTAATTCTTGCATCAATTCTTCATTTATCTGCAATCGTCCTGCGGTATCGATAATCAAAATATCGTAATGTTCACTTAGAGCTTTCTGATAGGCAGCTTTAGCAATAGCGGGAGGCTTAGTTCCGCTTCGATCTACATATACTTCGCATTCGGTTTTTTCTCCTAATGCTAAAAGTTGATCAATAGCCGCGGGACGATAAATATCGCCTGCTGCCAAAAGTACCTTTTTTCCATATTTTGTACGGAATAAATATGCTAACTTAGCCGCCGAAGTTGTTTTTCCTGTTCCTTGCAATCCAGCCATCATTATCACGGTTGGTTTATTTAGTTCAAAATGAACCTCCGTATCATTTGATCCCAAAAGATCTGTCAACTCATCGTTAACTATTTTTACAATTGTTTGTCCAGGGGATAATTTGGTCAATACTTTTTGCCCGAGCGCTTTCTCTTTAACATCGTTGACAAATTCTTTGACAACCTTGTAATTTACATCAGCCTCCAACAGAGCGATTCTAATTTCTTTTAGCATCGAATCCATATTGGATTCTGTCAGTTTGGCTTGTCCCTTAACTTTTTTTAAAATTCCTTGCAACTTATCAGATAGAGATTCAAACATCATAATACAAATCCTTCCTCATTTTTTCTATTTGCTTCTCAATTTGAGAGATATCCTTAATTTCTTTCATCTTTTCAAGATAAGATATTTCCTTTTGTAAATGTTTTAAAAAGCCGATCTTTTCTTCCAGCTGGTCCAGTTCCTTTTCCCCGCTATGTAATGACATAAAGATGGCGTTTCTCGAAACACCTCTCTTTTCAGCAATTTCAGCCAAAGACAAATCGCGAGAATAATAATCGCATAAATCATCACAAGCCTTTCTACTCAAACACTTTCCGTAAATTACAATCAAGGAATTGTAATGATTTTTTTTATCAATCTGTTCCATCTTAATGAATAAATAAGGCCAAAAGAAGTGAGCCACCAACAAAAATAATCAATCCTATTGAAAACATTTGATGGAAAATTTGATATTTATAAAAATGAAGTCGATCACCTGGCAAATAAATAATTGCAAAAACAAAGGCAACTACAATATCAACGATAAGATATATCAAATAAGGATTGTCAATGAATTGCACCAAAACAAATTCGAGAACCACCTCGAGCACAAGAACAATCAATAAAGGCCATAATCCTCTTCTAAACATTTTTTTCTTCTCCTATCAACAAGCCGTATAGATAACTATCTAAATCAAACTCTTTCAAATCGTCCATCGCTTCGCCAAGACCAATAAATCGAACGGGAATACCTAGTTGATCTCTAATCGCTAGAATAATTCCTCCCTTAGATGTGCCATCCATCTTAGTAATAACAATACCGGTTAATGGCGTCGCCTGTTTAAATATTTTGGCCTGATTTACTCCATTTTGACCAGTATTTGCATCAACAATCAAGAAGGTCTCGTGTGGGGCGGTAGGAATAACCTTACTCATCACTCGTTTCATCTTGGCAAGTTCATCCATCAAGTTAGTCTTATTTTGCAATCTTCCCGCGGTATCCACGATCACTAAGTCGTATTGCTCAGTCTTAGCTTTGTACAAACCATCATAACATAAACTAGACGGGTCTGAGTCTTGTTTGCCTGTAAGAATATCAACTTTAATTCTATCGGCCCATACTTTCAACTGTTCGACAGCCCCGGCTCTGAAAGTATCACCCGCAACAAGAAGAATCTTTTTCCCTTGTTTTTTATATCTGTTGGCCAATTTTGCAATCGTAGTAGTTTTTCCAACACCGTTAACTCCTACAACTAATAATACTGTTGGTCCTTCTTTCGCAAAACGAATATCTGCTTCAATGTTATTTCCAACTGACTCATATCCTTGAAACATAATTTCTACTAATAATTCGTTAATTTTTTCAGGATCCGTAATATTTTCTACCTTTGCCTTGCGGCGCGCTTGTTCAATAATATCCAAGGCCAACTGAACTCCAACATCAGCCTCGATCAGTATTTCTTCTAACTCAGAAAAATATTCTTCATTTACCTTGTGAAACATAGAAGACAAAGATTTCAATCGACTCATAAAACCATTGTTAGCTTTTTGTAATCCTTTAACATATGATTCCTTATTCGCTAAAATATTTTCCTCTTCGCTGGTATTAAGTTTATCATTATTTTTTTTATGATCTTTTTTGTCATCAACTTTTTGTTCATCACCAGCAAATTTATTTCTCAAATAATTAAATAATCCCATTTTCAAATCACTCTCTTTTCAATAGCGTTTTTGGCAGCGTTTTGCTCAGCTTTCTTCTTTGAAGAGCCAATTCCGACACCGAGAACAATATTATTGCAGGAGACATTCACTTTAAATTGTTTTTCCTGGGGTGTTCCTGCTTCCTCCACGATAGAATACACAATATCACCGCTGGTGTTTGATTGAAGTATTTCCTGTAGGCGCGACTTGTAATCAAAAATCTCATATTCTTCGTAATGCTCGATAGCATCTGAGAAAAATGACTTAACCAAGGTTTTGGTTTTCTCAAAATCATCGTGATTATCTAAATAATATGCTCCAATAAAAGATTCAAAACAATCTTCTAAAAGTTTAGGATTCATCTCTCCCAATTTCTCTTCGCCCTTGGAAACTCTAATATATTTCTCAAATTGCATCCTTTTGGAGAAAGAGGTTAAAGTTACTCCGCGAACTAAAGAAGCGCGACACTTTGATAGCTCCCCTGAACGCATGTGAGGGAACCGGAAAAAAAGAAGATCCGCAATCACTAAATCAAGAACACCATCACCAACAAATTCAAGTCGATCATAGTCGGCCTTACATGTATTTTTATTTTCATTTCGATACGATGCATGCGTAAAGGCGGCTTCATAAAGTAAGTCGTTTTTAGGTTGGATATTCAGTTCTTTCAAAAGAATGTGAAAATCTTCTGCCATATTACTCTTTGAATTCCTTCCTTATGTCTTCTACAAAATGACTATCCACTAAACGATATCCTAAATCAATGGCATGATAGAAGGCCTCAGCATTGGAACTTCCGTGGGCTTTAACAACAACTCCATTAACTCCAATAAAAATGGCACCACCAATTTTGCGATAATCTAAGGAACTTTTCATCTCAGTAAAACCTTTGCGAGCCAATATGTATCCTAGTTTAGAAAAAATATTACGCTTAAAGGCCTTTTTTAACATTCCATTCATTAAAGAAGCTGTTCCTTCGGTTGCCTTAAGGAAAATATTTCCAGGGAAACCTGAAGTTACCACAACATCTTTCTCACCATCTAAGGCATCTCGACCTTCGCAATTTCCTTGAAAATTAATTCCCGTATCTTCTTTTAATAATTTGTATGCTTCCTTAATCTCCTTGGTTCCCTTGCCTTCCTCAGAACCATTTGATAATAAATACACGGCTGGATTGCTTATTTTTAGTAAATCCTTGGCATATAAAGTTCCCAACTTTGCAAATCCCACCAATTCACTAGCCGAATTTTCATTGGAAGCTCCCACATCTAAAATGACAACTTGCTTATCTTTTTTAGCAGTAATAAAAGGGGTACAGAAACCTGCTCTTTCCACTCCTTCGATATTTTTTAAAATCAACGTTGCCGCTGTAATTAAACCGCCACTTGATCCTGCAGAAACTATTCCATCAGCCTCACCATCTTTCACAGCTTTGCACGCTTTCATCAAGGAAGAATCTTTTAACCGCAAAAGTTGAAGCGAGCCAATTTCCATTGGAACTACCTGCTGACAGTCAATTATCTTAACTCTCTCTATCCCTTCAAGACTTTGTAATTTGTCCTTTTGACCAAAGCAAAGTAAAGTCACTTCCTTCTTATCGGCGACATATTTGATAACTGATTTTGACAATTCTTCTGGCCCTAAATCAGAGCCCATCATATCAAGTGCTAATTTAATCATTGTTTATACCTCGTGCCTTCCTTAATAAGAACTTTTATATATATTTACTATATCATTAATCGATAGTTCCGCGAAACCGCCATGAAATTGTGTCCGCGTGTAAACCTGTTCAGCCATCTCTTTAAATTTATCGTCTTTAACACCCAAATCTCTTAATCTTTTAGGCAACCCTAACGAGATAAAAAAGTTTTCCAAAGCATCTATTCCTTCTTTAGCCACTACCATTTCATCTTCATTATCCTTAATGCCAAAAACGTTTTGTGCAAACGTTGCGAAACGGCGAACATTTTTTTCATCTAATACATACCGATAGTAATTAGGAGTTAAACACGCCAACCCTGCTCCGTGAGTAATATCATAAAATCCTGATATAGGATGCTCAATCGGATGAACAATCCACGGAAAACTATGGCCTGATGATAAAAGACCGTTAAGCGCAAGCGAGGAAGTCCACATCAAATTAGCGCGCGCCTCATAATCTAGCGGATTATTAATAGCTTGCGGACCAAATTTTATACAAGTTTTCAATAATCCTTCCGCCAAACGATCTTGAATATAGCTTCCCTGCACATCACCAAAATACTGTTCCATAATATGCGACATAATATCAGCGGTCCCTGCGGCGGTTTGCCACTTATTAACACTAAAGGTATAACTCGGGTCAAGAAAACTAACTCGCGGCTGCATATATTTAGAACCATAGTCAAATTTTTCATTGGTCTCTTCATTTGTAATAACTGCTCCACTGTTCATCTCCGAACCAGTAGCTGCCAAAGTTAAAATAGTAAATAGGGGTAAACCCGCATGAGCTGAATCCTTACCCTCAAGAAAAATCCAAGGATCAAGTTCTGTTTTAGCGGAAATCGCGATAATCTTTGCACAATCGATAACCGAACCACCGCCAAGAGCTATGACGGCACCTACATTATGTTCTTTGCATAACTGTGCTCCGCGACGTACCGATGATATTCGGGGATTAGGCTTAACTCCACTTAATTCAACTATATCTATTCCATGTTCCGATAACGACATTTTCGCCTGATCATACGATCCATTTAATTTGCAAGATTTTCCGCCATAGACTAAAAGGGCAGTGCGCGTCACCTTCCCGACTTCATCGCCAAGATTTCGGACAACACTCTTGCCAAATATTATTTTTGTTTTATTTTGAAATATAAAATTTTGCATCTTTTCTCACTTCCTAGAAAACAAAGTTTCCATCTCTAAACACTGGAACTACTTTCCCATCTTTGGTTATGCCATCAATAGTTAAATCTTTAGTACCTATCATAAAATCGCAATGCATCTTGGAAGTGTTTCCTCCCAATTCATTCAACTCTTCATCTGAATATTTGCTTTCATCTTTAATATTTTCGCGGTAACTCGCACCTAAAGCTAGGTGGCAAGAAGCATTTTCATCAAATAAGGTTGACTGATAGATCAAATTTTGATTAGATATCGGCGAATCGTATGGAACTAAAGCCACTTCTCCTAAATATGAAGAATTATCATCAAAGTTGATTATTTCTTCAAGTTTGCTCTTCCCAACTTTTGCATCAAAAGCAACAACCTTTCCTTCGTGGAATTCAATCCAAAAGTCCTCGATAAGAACACCCCCAAAACTTAGCGGACGCGAAGCGCATACTCTCCCTTCGACTCTTTGACGGTGAGGCATACTAAATATTTCTTCAGTTGGTAAATTAGGTACAAAATAATTCCCATTATATCCTTGGACCCCACGAGCTGAACCCCAAATGTGATTATCGACTAACCCCACACTCAAATCCGTTCCCAAACTGTTTTTGTACTTCAATTCTTTGAATTGATAACTATTCATAATTTTGGCATGATTATCCAACTGACTGATATGCTTTTCCCAATTATCAATCGCATCTTCTTCTTCATTTATATAGCAGGTTTCATATATTTTTTTCCACAAAGTTTGCAACGCTTGCGTTGGTGACATATTAGGAAAAATTCTTTTGGCCCAAGCCTTGGTAGGTACTGCAGCTATACACCAAGCCAATTCGTTGTTGTGATATGGCTTTTTCGTATGGTATAACAAATCGACCATCGCCTTATTGTAGGCTGAAAATTTATCGCCATTAACTGATTTAAACAATTGTGGATCGTCTCCCTCTAAAATTATTTTGGCATAATTTTCTTTGGCTCTCTCTTCTTCTTTATAAACTATCCATTCTGGAATCTTTGTCAATTTGGAAATTGATCCATGCATTATTTTTTGCTTTTGGCACACCCCATCATTCCAATCTATCGATACGCTTTTTACTTTACAATTATAAAGAGCTAGCGACAAATAGCGCACAAATTGATAGGCTTCAACCGGAGCAGATATAACTACACTTTGCTTGGAGTTAGCGTTTATCCCTAACTGTGCTATAAGTGCAGCATATTTCTTCATCAATTTAACTTTTTTCATTTACATATATCCCCCATTCGACTATTAAAACAAATAACTATCTCTATTCTATAAAAAGTCTTGAATAAAACAAGGAAAATCGCTTTATTTTTAAATATATTGTGTTTTTCACGTTTATTTTAATAGATGATAGTTATATTATTAATTAAAAAGACAAAAATGTCTAATAATTATACATATGTTGTATTATAAGATAAAAGGAGAAAACAATGCACAATTTAGATTATTATTATAACTGTCCAACCAAAATATATTTAATTGATGATGGAATAAAAAGAGCTGGAAGTATTATAAAAGGAAACGGATTTCAAAGAATTTTCTTACTCTATGGTGGAAAGTCCCTTAAGACGACAGGAAATTATCAGAAATTGATAATTTCTTTAAAGGAAGCAGGAATAGATTATATTGAACAGGGAGGAATATTAGCCAATCCTGACATTTCCTTTGTCAACGATAACTTGGAACGTGTTAAAAATTATAAACCTGATTTAATTTTTGCCGTAGGCGGAGGCTCGGTTATCGATACCGCTAAATCGCTTTGCAAAGCCTATTATTACAATGGCAATCCTCTTGATTTCAATACCCATAAAGCCATCCCCACCAAGTCACTTCCTCTCGGAGTTTTACTTACGCTTGCTGCTGCTGGCAGCGAGATGTCCAACAGTTGTGTTATGTCTGATCGTCGCATCAATTTCAAAGGAGGATTCAGTTCGGACCTCAATCGCCCTACTTTTTCTATTCTTGATCCCCAAATCACATATTCAGTCAACCCTTTTCAAACCAGTTGTGGCCTAGTTGATATTATATCTCACTCATTCGAAAGATATTTCAGTCCTTCAAAAAAATATGAATTAGCAGACTACTTAGCTCTAAGTGTTATCAAACAGTGTATTGAGTTAACTCCTGAATTACTAAAAAATCCAGTTGATTATGAGGCCAGAAGAGCTATGATGTTATCATCAACAGTTTCTCATAATGGATGGACTTCCTTCGGGAAAGAATATAATATGCCTTGTCATAAGGTAGAGCATCTTATCTCAGGTCAGCATCCAGATATTGCACATGGCTTAGGTCTAAGATTCTTATTAGCGGAATTTATGGAGAAAAACAAAACAACATTAAGCGAGAAAATTTGTAAGTTTGGTGCGTTTTGCTTTAATATAGATTCAAGTCATCCTGAGGCTACTATTGCTAAACTAAGAGATTATTTTGATAGTCTTCCTCTTCCTAAAACAATGGAAGAAGTTGGAATAACTTCTCAAGAGAAAAAAGAGTATATTAACCATCTAGAATTAAAATGATATATGCTATAATTAAGTAAATTTGAAAGAAGGATTTTATGGAAAAAGACAACAAAAATTCGGTTGACACTTCTGATGAACCCAAATTGGGAGTGGAAGAGCAACTTGAGAAACAATCGCAAGCACTTCGTCACAAGAAGACAGATGGTCCACAAAAGAAATATCTAGATTTAAGTTTTTCTTGGCCGATGCTCATTATAATCGGTTTAGCCACATATGGGATTGCTTATGCTGTCGGGAAAACAGCTAAGGTCAATACGGCTAGCATTTTGTGGTTTATTGTCATCAGTTATCTTTTAGCTATTGTTATTTATAATTTAGGTAAAATTATTTTTGGCTATATCGCTGGTTATAAAATTGCTCTAATCGAAATTTTAGGATTTCAATTTAATTTTGCTGGGAAGAAATTCAAATTCCGTTTCTTATTGAAAAACATATTCGAACTTCACTTAAAAATGATGCCCAGGAAACTTGATGCTAATCCCTTGCTAATGCTATTTGGAGGGACAATATTCTACGCCTTAATTGCCATAATCCTAATCGTGTTGACGCCGGTTTTATTTAGTGGAGTTTCAACAATTTATATCTATTATGGATGCGCTATGGGAGCACTAATTGTTTTATATGAGATGCTTCCCGTGAAGTTAGATGTCTTTAACGATATGTATTACATCATTATTATTAACAAGGAAAAGGGAAAAACCCTTTTTAATAGACTTCTTTTAGCGCAAGCACAGGAAAGAGCTGGAGAATTTGTTGATGATTTCAAATTGGATTCTGTAAAAGATTCGCGCCTCAAGCCCGAAACTCTTTTGTACAAATTGCGGAAAGAAATTTTAAATAGAGATTATAAGGGTGCTATGAAAACTGTCAATGAAATAAATTATTACTCCTTATATCTTTGCGATCAGACAAAAGTTGAAGCACTTTATGAACAAATGTATGTTTATTTAGTCCAAGGTTATTCCAAAGAAGCCGAAAAGCTTATTCTTGTTTTAGAAAAGAAAGCAAAAAACAGCGCAGATTTATTTTCCACTCCATATTCGGCGCGCACCGAAATTCTCATCGCCGGTCTCGTGGATAACTCGCTTGAACAAGTGCTTACTAAACGAAATGCTTTCATTACTCAGTGTCGATATTTTGGTCCCACTGATTGCGTTAAAAAGAATATTGAACTTGCCCAAAAAGGAATTGACAAAATAAAGTTGACTCACCCTAATTGGAAAATATACGATTTACCTAATAACATGTTCGAAGTTAATAAACAAGAAGACGACGAAGATTAAATTGAAAATAAAACACTTTGACTAGGATTGCCCATCATTGTTTCGAATTCAACAGAAGTAATAACGGAATTATATGTAAGATTATAGTAAGTGACATTGCTCGTTTCTGGATTGCAATCAAATCCCAACTCGATTTCAGCGCCTAAATAATTGGCCTTAAAGACATATTGTGGATTGTAAGAACTATTATTTGTATTGTAGGAAGTAATATTGCTTAATTCCATAACGGAATTTTGGTTTTGACTGGTGTTATCGACATATAGTTTATTGCTGCTCAAACTACCAACAATCTTAGCTGTATTGGATTTTTTCTTGTCATCATCATAGTTTCCATCTCCGCACTCTGCCTTAAGAGAATCACCATTTTTGTATAGAATTGGATTTTTAAAGTCATCAGCAAATTGTCCAAAAAAGGTCCACCACCACCAATTGTCGTCTTTTACCCATTGGGTGGCTTGATCCACCGCATCAGGAATCGACATGCCATTGTTTAAAGCTTCAAAAAAGTTTTCAGGGAAAGATCTTTGTGTTGTATCGTAAATCGTTCCAACATATCCAAGAGAATAATTAGCACCATTTTTTACAGATTCATATGCCATGGATGTCTTATCTCCGCTTATACCATTTTTGAAATAATTCCTTGCACCATGACATGTCATCCAAATGGCTATCTTTGTTCCATTCATATTTGGAATATCATTATACGTAAAGCCTTCTGGAGATGTACTATTGTAAAATTCAACACCAGCAGCATTACTATATCCATGTCCAGAAAAAACAAAGTATTCACAATTTATTTTTTTCTTGCCATTTGGTGCTTCTTCTAATATGGCGGATTTGCCTCTATTTCCTTGAACTTCAATATAATAATTAGGAAAGTAAGGCTTTACATTGTTTAATGAACTTGGACGATCATTATTATTCTTATCAAAATCATATACACCAGCAAAATATAAAGCGTTTTTCGGCCTTAGTGTCAAATATACGCAACCAACAGCTCTTGAATTGTATCCTCTGACTCGAACTTTAAGATTATTCAAATTTGAAAAATTATATGTGATTCTAGAGTATCGGTTAGATGATCCAAATATATCATCACTAGATGCAAGTACATTATTATTTTGGTCACAAAGTTCTAAATAAGTGTCAACGATAACCGAACCACATTTTTCAGTTTCAATAATAAAATCTCCAGTTGAAGGGGGAGTTAAATTGAAATATTGGGTATTAGTTCCATTGATGTAAATTTTATTTTTCAAATCATTCCCTAATGTGTCAGTTTTACAAAAAAGCCACTGGTAATTTTTGTTTGTGGTAGCATCACTAATCGTTTTTTGTACTAACGTATTGTTAGATGAAACACTTCCATCCTTCGGAATAATGTATTTACCAAAAGTTGATACACCTGATGAAATCGTGTAACCATATTTTGATTTTTCAATTATAAATTTATTTGATAAGAATCCCTCTAGACTTGTATTACTATCTTTACCTAATTTCAATGTCGCATTTTCATTATTATTTTCAAGCCTTAAAGTAGAATCAGGGCTATTAATGGGCGTTATAGTGTAGTACATCTTATCATCATATTTAGCTTGCTCATGGACTACGAATCGTTGATTCCCCCAACCGTTCTAGCTATATAAGATAGGAGCAGTTCCATCACTATAATTACTATTTGGAATATCCCAAACTAAATTATCGTTTCCAGCAGTTCTAATAAAGTAAACACCACCATCATCTAACTCATCTACATTGGTCCACAATTCAGTTTGGTTGCTAATTGCACGTTTTACGGATGATGTTTTCTTTAATTCGTTGGCTGGATAATCAATAAATGAGTTAAAACTTGAGCATGACAAAACAACCAAGACACTAACGAGTGCACAGCACCTAAACAATGTTTTCTTTACGGACATTTTTATATCCTTTCCTTAATATAAGAGCAAAATTTATAACAATGATTCCAATTGAAATTAACAAAGAAAGCAAGGTGAAAACTAATATAAGCGGTTTAGCATAAAATAAAGCAATAGCAAGAACACCTGAGATAAGCAAAGATAATGAAGATATCACAAGTAGCAAATTACTGGTCTTTTTATTTTTTAAAATGAGCAATACCAAAAAAACTAGACTTAGCATAATAGAAAGTATCTCAAAAGTAAGTAAAATTACATAGCTAATTCTTAACCCAAACGAGTAAAAATCGTCGAACAATATATGAAATAGTGGTTGCTCAGAAATTGTTACATATAAATCTGGGTTAGTTGAAGAAAGAACTTGATGCGGATATCCAAATATATTAAGAGTTGGAAAAGTAACTGAAATCAATAAAACCAAAGAAATAAACAAAAGAAAAACATTAATCATGTCGAGCGTAGCGAATCTTTTTGATTTGTTCATTATCGACTTACCTCCATTATATGCATAAACCGAAAAACAATCTTTCATTTTTGTAATACTTATAGATGGCAAAAGCATCAAATTATTCATTGATTTTATTATATTACTAAAGCATTGAAAAAAACAACAATTGTCATGCATAGGGGCTATATGATAAAAAACTGTTAAGTGACATAGTAAACGCAAAAATTTCTTTTTCGTATCTTTTCATCCTTGTGACTTCATTTAGGACTTTCTCAAAATTGGCAAGAACATCCTCTTTGTTCCTTATCATCTCGTTATAGGCCTTAACAAACATTTTCTTGATATCTTCTTCGTTGAGCGCCAGGGTCATGCATTGCTTCTTGTTCTTTTTATCGAACTTGTAGTTGCACTGCCAGATAGTTTTTTATATTTTTCGTTGTTCAAATGCCAGATCTTAAGTCCGTAGAGATGACCGCAATCTGCACAGATTAAATTTGAAGAAAAGCAGTTCTTGGAGGAATAGGAGTATCTAAGCTCTTTCCTTCTTTTCAGCTCGAGCTGAGGCATTTCCAACTCTTCTTTGGGAATGATTGTAGGATGTGAGTCCTTCACGTAATATTTTGGAACTTCGCCATTGTTCATCTTTTTACTATGGGTCAGGAAGTCCTCTACGAAAGTCTCCTGAAGGATAGCCGAACCACTATATTTCTCGTTCTTAAGTATTCCCATCATGGTGGTATCAGACCATCTGTACTTGCCCATAAGGCTCTTTACTCCTTTGCTTTCAAGCATTTTTCCTATCTGTCTAAAGGTCCTGCCACTCGGGAACTCCTTATATATCGGCCTTACAATCAAAGCCGTGGATTCATCAATCGCTATGACTTTTGTTCTAACTTCCTGACTTTGGAGTATCTTTCTTCTTTCTAAGAAAGCTTGGCTCATATTGGCTTTTCTATCGTATTGAATCAAAGGTATTATTCTTTCTATTACATCTTTATAAATAAGCTCCAAGGTGTCGTCATCGTTCACATAGATGAAACTGATGATTCCCTTGAGCTTTTTAATATAGAATTCGTCAGTTCGAACCAATTTTCATCAACTAGCGAAACGCCAAAAATTAAAAAACGCCCGATTTCTCGAGCAAATATCGTTCACTTTGACACCCTTACTTTGTATCAAAATATTAGTTATAAGATGGCGGAGCAGAAGAGATTCGAACTCTTGCAGGGTTGCCCCTCTGCTGGTTTTCAAGACCAGTCCCTTCAGCCAGCTTGGGTACTGCTCCGTGGGTTTTGATTAAAAAAGGGATCAATTTTTGACCCCACTTTTCTAAAATGGTGGGCGGTACAGGGCTCGAACCTGTGACCTTCTGCACGTCAAGCAGATGCTCTCCCAACTGAGCTAACCGCCCATCTTTAATGATTTTACATATCAGCGTTAGAATTGTCAACAAGTTCTAAAAAAATTGAAGATAATTTATCAATTTATCAAAAATTAGAGCCATCATTAAAAGTATCAAACTATCAAAATATTATTTTTTTGATAGTGCTAAAAATATTTACATGTTAGAATAATAAAGGCACAGCCCTGAAATTTAATATTTGATATAAAACATTGAGGGGGTTTTTATATGAACACAAAATTTATTTTTGTTACGGGCGGAGTTGTATCATCGTTAGGCAAGGGAATTTCTGCTTCCTGCTTAGGAAACATGCTGAGACGGCGCGGATTGAAAGTTTTTATGCAAAAATTCGATCCATATCTTAATGTTGATCCTGGTACGATGTCTCCTTATCAACACGGAGAAGTTTTTGTTACTGATGATGGAGCTGAAACCGATTTGGATTTAGGGCATTACGAACGTTTTACTGGACTATCATTAACTAAAGAATCATCGGTAACCTCAGGAAAAATATATCAGTCAATCATTGAAAAAGAACGAAGAGGAGACTACCTTGGCTCCACCGTTCAAGTTATTCCGCATGTTACAAACGAGATAAAACAAAGATTAAGAGATGCGGCTAGTGTTTCAAAGGCCGATGTTGTCATTACCGAAGTTGGAGGAACAGTAGGAGATATTGAATCTCTCCCCTTTATTGAGGCGATAAGACAAGTTAGATCGTCATTGGGTTATGAAAATACTTTATATATCCACAACACCTTGCTTCCCTATCTTCCAACCTCTGGCGAATTAAAAACCAAGCCGACACAGCGCTCGGTCAAGGAACTATCTTCGCTGGGAATTCAGCCAGATATAATAATTCTTCGTTCAAGTCTTCCCGTTGAAAGAAAATTGAAGGAGAAAATATCTTTATTTACCAATGTACCTGTCGAAAATATTTTAGTAGCTCAAGATCGAAAAGTAATATATCAAGTCGCAATTGATTTACACGATCAACATCTTGATGATATCGTATTAAACCATTTTCGTTTAGGTGCCCCTGAGGCGGATATGAGCGATTGGAAGAATCTTATTCGAACAATCGAGAATCTTAATCAGGAAGTAACTATCGCCTTGGTTGGCAAATACGTCGAACTTCACGATGCTTATATATCCGTAAAGGAATCTTTAAAATTTGCTGGATATTTTTATCAAGCTAAGGTAAATATAAAATGGATTGATGCTTCTGAGTTAACCCAAGATAGTATTGATGAAATTTTAAAGAATGTCGATGGTATTCTCGTTCCCGGTGGCTTTGGTGAGCGTGGAACATTAGGAAAGAAACTTGCTATCAGATATGCTCGTGAACATAAAATTCCTTTCCTAGGCATTTGTCTTGGTTTGCAATTAACCGTTATTGAATACGCCGAAGATGTCTTAAATAAGAAAGGGGCAAATTCTACCGAGTTAGACCCTCAAACACCTTATCCTATCGTCGATTATCTTCCTGATCAATATAAGGGAATACATCTAGGTGGAACGATGCGTCTAGGCGCTTACGATTGTGTAATAAAAGAAGGAACCAAAGCCTTTGAAGCCTACCAAGTTAAAAACATTTCCGAAAGACATAGACATCGCTATGAAGTATCTCCTCGTTTGATACGCGATTTTGATAATGGTGATTTCATCGTATCGGGAATCAACCCTCAAACTTCGCTTACGGAAATTGTTGAATTGAAGAATCATCCTTGGTTTGTCGCGACCCAATTTCATCCCGAGTTCAAGTCTCGCCCGCTCAATCCTCATCCACTTTTTCGCGAATTTATTCACCATGCGCTTCAGCACACAAAAAAAGCCGAAAATTAATCGGCTTTTTACTTTGTCATATCAGTTAACTATTAACTATCTATTCTTTGCAAACAAGAAAAATATTTGAGCAATCCCAGCAATTATAAATAGAATTCCAGCGATAACGATAGTAAAGGCAATAAAATTTGATCCACCTTGGAAAACAAACATTAAAATACCGGCGATTAAAAATAATATTCCAACAATATATTCTAAAATATTTCTTCCGCTATTCTTTTTGTATCGACGATATTCCATCAGGGCAGAAAAAATTAATAAAACCGCTATAACTATTAGAAAAATGGCGATAAACCATATTATTATTTCATTTATTAAACTTACTAAATTGCCTGATTTAAGACAAAAGATAATTCCTATGGTCAATTCAAAAATAGAAATAACTAAACTTTTCCTTTGTTCAGTTACCGGATTCGTGTAATAAGTTATTATCTTACTACAACCATCAAAGATTAAAAAAGCACCAAGTAAAATAACTATTACACTCTGCAAATTAGAATTATTCGAGTATATTATTGCTAAGATTCCTGTCGTG
>JAQWCB010000108.1 GCA_028707375.1 Bacilli bacterium
ATCTTCCTCAATCGACACTTATACTGAATCGCTGATTCAAGCAGGTATGGATAAGCTGATGAAAGGAAGAACAACCTTCGCCATCGCACATCGTTTGTCGACAGTTCAAAATTCTGATGCGATTATGGTTTTAGATCACGGTGAAATTATTGAACGTGGAAATCACGAAAGTTTGTTGAAGCAAAAGGGAATGTACTATCAGTTATATACCGGCGGGCTCGAGCTCGAATAAGTAATAACCAAAAAACTAGTCAATCTATTTAAGTCTTGTATTAGAATACTAAACCTAAAGTTGACTAGTTTTTAATTGCTATATGCTAAATCAATATAACTACATTACTCTTTCGAGTCCGCGTTCAACCAAATATTTTTCAAGTTCAGATTTATGGTGTCCATATACAATTAAATGATGATTTCCTAAAGGCGAGTTCAAAAAATAATTTACACCGCTGTCCAAAACCACCTTGATCTGTGTTCGACATAGATCGTGGCGATCTAAATTTTCAACAATCTTTCCCTCAGCACAATAATATTTATTCAAATCAGCTCCAACTTTAAGAATAGTTACATCGGATGTTTTTAATTCACCCTTGATTCCGACACCAAGATTAGATTCAAAATGAGTATTGAACTCATAGGATTCACACATGTCGAGCGGTAAAGTGCAATGGGCTAAAATAATACTATTTTCCTCAGCGTCAATCCAACAAGGATTGGCCTGAAAGGCCGATAAGCCCAAAACTTTCCGAATAACCCACATTGTTATCAAGGCGGGAACGTCGCCCTCACAAGCACTTATCACCCCCTTAGAATTAAGAACAGAAAGGCCTAGACAAGCCGTGGATTTCAACGGTTCCAAAATATCGAAACACCGAATGGTCAAACCAGTTAAATGATATTTTTTAACCATCGCCTTCAAAGCTTTATATAATCGATAAGCCTTTTTCAATTCTTGCTCATCGTATTTCGCGTTAAATCTTTCCGGATCAAGAGAGACATTTAAACGGCGATAGATGGCTAATAATTCCGCAATTGTCAAATCGACTAATTCAATTCCAAATATTTCGCGGGCCTTAGCATAATCAACATGTGAAGATATGAGCCAATCCGAAGGTTGACCAATAACTCCTAAACGCTCACCGCTTTCTCGGTATTCCTTATTCTTTTTAACTAATTCTTCAATACGTTTGGCAACATAGGTAGAATTCCCATGAATAACCTCGCCTTCCATCCCGTTTCGTTTGATGAATGAAAGAATTTCCAAGGAAGCCGCCAAGGAATTATTAGACCCATAAGTCAAAAGATAATACGGACCCTTCAGTTCCGGTTGAATTTTCTTGAATTCATTTTCTGAGCCACCAGACTGCACTAGAATCAAGCCTAAATCAGAAGTTCTTAAGTCCTTTGCTTCGCAAATTTCAAAAGAGTAACCAGTAATCTTCGCCAATTCATCCAAGAGTTTTTTTGACTCTTGATTGATTAAGCCATCGTGTCCTAGCGTTGACCTAATCGGAAACACTTTAATATTCATTGTTTTTGACCTCTCATATATTAATTATATTAGACTTGAAGGTCATAGAGAACAAAAAATATTTACATTATCAAATAACAAAGTATTTATAGACATAAAAATTTTCTAATAAGAGCAACTTGAAACATCGTAAATTATAAAATATCAGACCAACATCACTTGTCATTCTTTTTCAAAATGCAATAAATCGACAAGGATGGCATCCAAAATAAAGAATTTATCAGGCCTGATGCGCACCGATTTATCATCGATGATAAAATCATTTTGAAGATCAACTAACTCCTTTTGATATACCTGCAAGAAATCTTTTTTAAAGACTCTTTTGAATTCACTTAAGTTAAAGCCTTGTTCGAGTCGGAGATTTAACATTAAAAAATTAAATTCATCTTCATTTTTATCTTCATACGTTCGCGAGGCGAATGTATCTACATCATCTATGTATTTTTTGATATTTCTAGTTTGGACCAATCGATAGTGATCAATAAAACCTGTGGCTCCCAAACCTATTCCATAATACTCGCGATTGTTCCAATATACTAGATTGTGCCTCGATTCAAATCCCCTCTGACAAAAATTAGATATTTCATATCTTTGATAGTTATATTCAGCTAGCTTATTTACGATATAGTCATAGTCATCGGCCAGCTCATCTGAATCTTTTCTGATCTCAGGAACAGCATATAATTTGGTACCTTTTTCAATCTGCAAGGCATAGTAAGATATATGCTTTACTCCTAGTTTAAAAGCCAATCTTATATTGTTTAAGTAGTCTGAAAACTTCTCTATTCGCAAGCCAAAAATGAAATCGAGATTGATATTCTCTATTCCACACTGCTGCAAATTTTTCACACATGTCACCACGTCTTCTTTCGTGTGCTTTCGATTGAGTAGATGTAGGCTATCTTTGTTAAATGTTTGCACGCCTAATGACACGCGACTAATTCCATATCTTCGCAACAACTCAATTTTTTCCAAGTTCAAATTCTCAGGATTAGCTTCAAATGAAAATTCATCAGTATAGTCAAACTTATGCGCAATAAAGCTTAATAATCTATCTAACTGTGGAACGCTCAAACTTGATGGCGTACCACCTCCAATATATATCGTTTCAAAATTATGCTGCTCAATATTTTCAAGTTGATGTATTAATTTATCTATGTACTTATCTTGAAAGGAGGAACAACTAAGCATTTTCGGAAAGTCACAATAAGAGCAGATGCTGTCGCAAAAAGGAATGTGAATATATAAAGCCGGTACTTGATTTTTCATTTTTTAGCGCCGAGGGATTGGCTTATATATAAATTTATTGCGCAATTTTTCCTTATTGTAAAAGCCCAAGCTTGTCAAATAGTCCATTGACGTTCGAGCCGTTTCATAAGAAGTCATCTCAATTTTCTTAAATTGCTGAATGGTATAGGACTTACCAATCGTGCAATGAGTAGCATAAAAATGTGCTTGTGTTTTCTTAAGCGAAGGATAGGTTTCTAACAGGTTGACCACAATATCGCCAACATCCGAATCCTTGATTCCAGCGGGAAAAACGGGAATAGCAACCTGCGAAGTACCGTATATTTTGACAGGTGAAGATGCCTCTTCCGGTTCAGGCTCACTTGATCGCACTTCACTTATTATCTTTTCATGCTCTTGCTCAGTTTCTTCCACTACTTCCTTTTCAGTCTTGGCGAGAACAATATTATTATCACTATCGAGTTGAACCCGCTTAGAAGCCAATTCAACATCAGCCTTTAAATCAATCAATTCATCGGTCAAAAACTTTAAAACATAGTCAAAATAATATGTCAAATCGAAAGTCTTTTGAACTGTCTGCTTGATTTCAATAAATTCCGAATCAGGAAAGAGCATCAACTTTTCAATATTGACTAAATTTGCCATCTGAGCAAAACCACTTTTTTGCAACACGTCTTTAAATAAAAGCGTAGAAGTAGTTTCGCGCATAAAATCATAGGGCTGGACATAATCGATATAGAATAGAATAGCGATGGCACGAACCGAGGAAAATTGCTTATCATCAGCAATAAAATTCACCGCATCCAAAACCATGGCTGGAATGCGATCCGCCAAGGCGTTGTGATAAATATATGACTGCTGATAATAGTGTGGCTCCTCGGAGTTTACCTGACGATATTTCAATTCAAGATTGTTCTGATCAAAACTGCCTGACTCAAGTATTTGATATATCTCTTGAATTTCCTGCGGTGTAATCTTATGGTCAGCTTTCTTATTGATATAGCGCATAGCCCGACAATAATTGTCCACGATCAGTAGATCAGAAGGCAATGATGAGATGGAATTATTGATTATC
>JAQWCB010000109.1 GCA_028707375.1 Bacilli bacterium
AGACTCTTTTACGAAAGAATTTTATCAGCATTTAAGGGGAGAAAAGCTGCTGAGCGTGCTCGCAATGCTGTTCAAGGTAAAAGTTCGCTATCGGCAACGCTTCCCGATAAACTCGCGGATTGTATTTCTCGCGATCCGAAAGAGCGCGAATTATTTATTGTTGAAGGTAATTCCGCTGGCGGATCAGCAAAAAATGGTCGTGATGCATATACTCAAGCCATCCTGCCGCTGCGCGGAAAGATTTTGAATGTCGAAAAGGCTAACGTCCAAAGAATCGAGAAAAATGCTGAAATTGCAACCATTATTCAAGCGATAGGCGCAGGATATAAGGAAAATTTTGATTTGACCAAAATAAAGTATCACAAGGTTATCATCATGACTGATGCTGATGTTGATGGTTCTCACATTCGAATTCTATTACTAACATTTTTCAATCGCTATATGAAACCATTGATTGAAGGTGGATATGTATACATTGCGCAACCGCCTCTATACAAATTGACTTATCATTCACACGATTATTATTGCTTCAAAGAAGAAGAACTTGAACCGATTAAAAACAAGTTGCCCGCCAATGCTAAATTTGCTTTGCAACGTTACAAAGGTTTGGGTGAAATGGATGCACAACAGTTGGCGGAGACAACGATGGAACAAGATAGAAGAAAGATGTGGCGAGTGACAGTGGCTGAAGCTGAAGAAGCTGATAGAATTCTTGACGAATTAATGGGTGAAAATGTTGAACCAAGAAAAGATTTTATTACCAAAAACGCTAAATTTGTTAAGAACTTGGATATTAATTAGGAAAGGAGCACAGCATGGAGGAAAAGAAATCTTTAGAAGAATTAAATGAAGATATCAATGAAGATGAAACTGACGAAAGTGAAGAAGTAGAGAGTGAAGATAACAAAGAGCAAACCGAAGTGGATAGTGTTTCTGATGTTGAAGGATTAACAGAAGGAATCGTTGGGGGAATAGAAGAAGTTGAAATGGATAGCATCGTTAAGGAATCTTTCCTCGACTATGCGATGTCCGTTATCGTTTCGCGTGCTTTACCTGATGCGCGAGATGGTTTTAAACCGGTTCAGCGAAGAATTATTTATGGAATGGCCGCGACTGGGAATACCTCAGATAAACCATTCAAGAAATCAGCGCGTATCGTTGGTGATGTTATGGGTAAATATCACCCTCACGGCGACAGTGCTATCTATGGAGCGATGGCGCATTTAGCACAGGATTTTGCAACAAGATATCCTTTGGTAAACGGGCATGGTAACTATGGATCGCAAGATGGCGATGATCCCGCGGCTATGCGTTACACAGAAGCGCGATTAACTAAATTGTCAAATGAGATGATTAGGAGCATCAATAAAAACACAGTTGATTTTGTACCAACATACGATGGCGAAGGAACAGAACCTTCTGTCTTGCCAGCGAAATTTCCTAATCTTGTGGTAAACGGAACGACAGGAATTGCTGTTGGTATGGCGACTAATATTCCTCCGCACAATTTGAAAGAGACAATAAATGGGGTTCAGGCGTTGTTGAAGAATCCGGAACTTACTCCTTTTGAATTGATGAATTATATCAAAGGACCAGATTTTCCTGGTGGGGGCATGATTCTTGGTAAAACAGGAATTAAAAATTATTTCGAAACAGGGCAAGGCTCAGTTTTGGTCCGTGGTAAATACGAAGTTATCGAAAAGAAAAATCGCACGTCCATTGTCTTTTATGAAATACCATACATGGTCAATAAAAAAGAATTGGCTAAAAAGATTGTTGTGCTGTGCGAAAACAAGATTATTGAGGGAATTGCTGCAGTCAATGACTACTCATCACAGAAAGTTGGGACGAGATTTCAAATCGATTTAAAGAAAAATGCCAATATTGAAATAATTTTAAATCACTTATTTAAATATACAAAATTGCAAGATAGTTTTGCCGTGAATATGCTAGCGTTAGTAAATGGCGCTCCTAAAATTCTTAATATGAAAGAATTGCTCACGATATATATTGAATTTCAGGAAGAAATCGTCGAGCGTCGGACAAGATTTGATTTAGATAAAGCCGAAGCTAGATTGCACATATTAGAAGCGTTGATCAAAGCGCATGACAATATTGATGAAGTGGTTGAAATTATAAAGAAATCAGCTTCAGTTTCGGATGCTGCCGATAAACTGGTTGAGCGTTTTGCCTTTGATGATGTGCAGGTTAAGGCTATCTTGGATATGCCTTTAAAGCGTTTGACAGGACTAGAAACTGAGCGAATCGTTGATGAGCAGAATCAACTGATGGATGATGTTAAAAAATATAACAATATTCTGAACAATTTCGATGTTCTGCAGCAAGTGGTATACGATGAACTTGAAGAAGTTAAAAATAAGTATAGCGATGAAAGACGAACAGAATTATCCGATAAGATTTTCTCTGGCGAAGATGAGGATCTCATCGAGGATCAGGACATTTTAATTCTACTTACCAAATCAGGATATATTAAGCGCGTTAGCCCTGATGAATTTAAAATTCAGAATCGCGGTGGCATCGGTGTTCGAGGAATGACAACAAAGGAAGATGACATTGTTGATGTCCTTGTTCATTCGCGGACCAAGACCGACGTCTTGATGTTTACTAATTTTGGTAAAGTATATCGAGTTCGCGGCTACGAAATTCCATTAGGGTCTCGTACTTCTAAAGGCGTGCCGGTTATAAACATTATCAATATTGACAAAGATGAAAAAGTTATGTCGATCATTTCATGTGACAATTATGATGATGATCACTATTTCTTCTTTGTTACGAAGAATGGTGTTGTTAAGAAAACGCAGTCAAGTCAATTTGATCGCATTAACTGCAATGGTAAAATTGCAATTACATTGCGGGAAGATGATAATTTATTATCGGTTAGATACACCGATGGTGGAGCAACAATATCTTTAGGCTCTTCCAAAGGAAAGGTATGTTCTTTCCACGAATCTGATGTTCGTTCAATGGGAAGAACGGCTTCAGGGGTTAAAGGAATGAACTTGGATGGTGCTCAAGTAGTTGGAGTATGCATTGATTCGATGTGTGGAACGATATTAACCCTCTCGGCTAACGGCTATGGAAAACGTTCAAATTGTGATGATTTCCGTATTACATCGCGTGGATCCAAAGGAGTTAAGGCGTTAAATAATATTAAAAAGGCTGGTGATTTAATCACAATTATGAATGTTGAAGATAATGATAATATTATTATTGTTACCGATGCTGGAACAGTCTTTAAGACCAAGGTCGATGGCATTCATATGGCAGGACGTGCTACGCTTGGAGTTAAAGTTATTAAGCTCCGGGAAGGCGAATCAATTGCTTCGGTTACGAAAGAAGTTGCTAGCGATAGTGATTTGGATGAACCGATTGAGACTCAGGAATAATTAAAAAGCAAATGGAGAAAGATTGTAATGGATAGTCAAAAAATAACTGTTCTATTGTGTTTCAATGGGGAAAAGGGAAATAATAAGCCTATTTTAGATCGCCAACTTACTGCTTTGAAATACGCATTAGAATCGGAAGATATTGAATATACTTTCAATTATGACCAACATTATGATCTTGTCCATTTATTGAATTTAAATCAGTATCGAGCTTACCAAAATGTTCGTAAAAGCCGTAAGGCTAATCCCAAGGCTCCGATTGTTCTTTCACTTTTCAATGACTTCAATGATTTTGATAGCATATATACGAGTGGAGCGAATAAAGACTTAGATTATTTAAAGACTATTTCGAAGATATTTTCGATTATTGAAAATGATGTAAAGTTAATTTTGTGCAATTGGGAATCGCAAAAATTGTTATTAAAACACAGCGATA
>JAQWCB010000110.1 GCA_028707375.1 Bacilli bacterium
GTGGCATTTTCGCCATTCGCCACGACAAAATCCACGTGGTATTTTTCTTTCAGTATCGGCAATTCTTCTTCAACAATCTTTCGTCCTAACTTGCCGACGATGTCTCCAATAAACAATATATTCATAAATTATCTCCCACGCATTCTCCATTAGATGAAAAAACAATTGGTTTCCACTAAAAAACCTTCTACTAATTATATAACAATCAGTAGAAGGTTTGCACTTTACTTACTTAGCAATTTCAACCGCACGGAATTCGCGAATTATTTGAACTTTCACTTGTCCAGGATAGGTCATTTCCGCTTCAATTTTCTCTTTTATTTCTCTCGCTAATTGAAAGGCTTGAGTATCATCAACCTTTTCGGGAATAACAGAAACGCGAACCTCACGTCCTGATTGCATCGCGAAGCAATTCGAAACTCCGGGAAAACTTTTGCATAGATTCTCGAGTTGCTCAATCCTTTGGACATAGTTTTCCAAAGTTTCGGACCGAGCACCTGGACGAGCCGCTGACAAGGTATCGGCCGCTTCTACCAATGTTGAAATAACATATTTAGCTGGCTTGTCGCCGTGATGTGATTCAATAGCATTGATGACCACATCAGATTCACCATATTTCTTTGCTAATCTAGCCCCGACCTCAACATGGCTTCCTTCCATCTCGAAATCAGCCGCTTTACCGATATCGTGGAAGAATCCCGCTCGCTTCGCTAAAGTCTGATCTAAGCCTAGTTCCGCGGCCATCACACCGGCTAAAATACCAACTTGGATTGAGTGATCCAGAGCATTCTGTCCATAGGATGTACGATATTTTAATTGACCAATATATTTATATAGTTCGCGATTGACTCTAGTTATTCCATATTGGGCGCATGTTCTTTCTCCAATCTTCCGAACGTGAAGATCCATTTCTTTGGTTGTCTTATTAAATATCTCTTCAATTCTACTAGGTTGAATCCGACCATCCTTAATCAAAGCCTCTAATGTCAAACGCGCAATCTCTCGGCGAATGGGATTAAAACAGCTGATTGTAATGACCTCAGGTGTATCATCAATGATAATATCCACCCCTAGAAGTGATTCTAATGATTTAATGTTGCGACCTTCACGCCCGATAATTCGTCCCTTCATATCCTCTGAAGGCAAAACAACGTTTGAAATAGTCTGTTCGCTTGTAACATCTTGAGAATATTTGGCAATCGCGAGAGAAATAATTTCTTTCGCCTTCGCGTCGCATTCTTCCTCGGCCTCATCCTCGCGGTTTTTAATATATGTCGTAATCTCTTTTGACATTCTTTCTTCGACACGCTTCATAATTTCCTCTTTAGCCTCATTTGTCGACATGTGAGAAACATTTTGAAGTTCATCAATGATGGAATCAAGTTTACCCTGCACTTCATCTTCCATCTTTTTAACATTTTCAATCTTTGTATTATAGTTTTCTTTTTGAGCCTCGAGCGATTCCTCCTTAGAGATGAGCATCTGCTCCTTCTTTTCCAACGTGATTTCGCGTTGACTCAATTTTTTCTCAGTTTCAACAACAACTGACTTCCGCTCTCTGATGTCTTGATCACAATTCAATTTCATCTCGGCAATCTCAGCTTTGGCATCTAATTTAGCGTTCATCGCTAATTTGTTTGCCTTCATTTCCGCTTCGTGGATTATCTTGTCGGCATCGCCCTTGGCTCTTCTCTCTTTAAAGTGAGGAATGAGCAATATTAAAAGAGCACCCACAACAAGACCAATCACTAGCGCTACTATTATGAGAGTAATAGCTAATGGTAATTGCATAATGTTTTATCCTTTCATATATACATAGCAAAAAACAATGAATATGTATACTATTCCATAATTGATTTATCTTTTTTAAAATTTAATATCACTATTAAAATTCGAGACTACTCCTACTAAAAAACCTATGATTTATAAATGTTGGTAGGATAAACATATATAATTTAATAATGCGAAATTTAATTTAAGAATTTATCAATGTACTTTCTTTTAAGTACAAATAAATTATACACAAATTAGTATATTAATACAAAGAAAAAATTTGACCCTTCATGAATAAAGAAGATTGGAAAAGGCTTTATATCAAAGAAGTAACAAATAAAATAATTGTTTTATTGTTTAAAGAAACTGGCGTATATTCTTTCAAAATCTCCATAGGAATAGATTCTTTTTCCACCTTGCTCTTCCAAAATGGGCTTAACCAGTTCCAATACCGCTTCATAATCAGCAGCATAGATAAAAATTGATATATTGCTATTTACATTCAAGGCTTCAAAAGCTGCCACAATATCCTCAAAAATATAATCGAGATCAAAAAAGATAATAGCGTTATCTTTAATGTAGGTATTAATTTCCTCTTTATTTATTACAACAGAGTTTGGCATGGATAGGCTCAAATATTCGTTGAGTGCGGTATGTCCCACCAGAACAATGGTCTCATTTTGATTAATGCCTTGATAGAATTCTTTAAGATAGCATTGGCAGGCAATTTTATCGCCAAAAGTAGAAATGGTATATTTTTTTCTTGGGCTTTGGTATATCATCTGGGCTTGACCGGCAAAAAGATGAAGCAGCACATTCACACTTTTATAATTATTTTCCAATTTATCCACAATGGCTTGATTTTTCGTCATACTGAGTAAAACACTAGTTACAAGTTCCTTGTTACACTTTAACCCCGGCAAAAAAACAGCAGTTATTCTCGTATCCTTGTGTGGTGGAAGCAAACTCAATTTAGCAAAAGCTTGATATATGTCGTTAACATATTTTATCGCTATTCTAAATTGTTTCAATATGGCTATTTCAACTGAGTTGGGTTTAGACACAATATTAATTTGTATCGATGATCGTGAATCTTGCTTGCGCAAAACCTTAGCGTATTTAACACATTCATTCACATTGCCGTAAAGCATATAAATAATTTTTTCCTTCGGAATATTTAAAGATAGTTGTTTCTGGGCAGGAATATATAAAATTTTGTCTTCTTTTCTTCCATATTTAAGCTTTTTAAGTTCTCCAAGCATTTGAGTTGCAACTTGTGAACCACATTTAGAGAGATATGAAATACCGCAAAGAATATTTTTTCTTTCGCTTTTATTGATTTGTCTTAATAATTCTCGTTTTATTTCCATAACCTACTTTCGTCCTTATTTCTAACTATTTTTATTATGGCATAGGATAGATTAAAAGTGTTTAAAAATACTTTCTTTATCGTAAATCATATATATACAATTAAAGTCGCAAGCATTATCCTATTGCAATTAACTAATTATATTATATAATCTATTTACACCATATGGTGTAACATTGCCTGGGGATGTAATTGGTTTCGACAGGTAAGGAAGAGCTTCTAACGCAGCGGAGTGGTGACCTTATCACCAAAAGCACGATAAATGCTAAACCTTTTTATCACAACAATACACCTGCATTTGCAGCCGCTGCTTGCTAATTAGCGCAGCATAAGTTGAGACTTCGAGTCTCATGTATCGTCCATAATGAACTCGCTATTTTCTTCGGAACTTTATGGGCGTAACCAAGAAGAAATATACCTTTCTAAAGTTAGTCTAAGAAAGATGAATATTCCGGCTAGCGACCTATTATCTATTCCGATTGCGATTTGATAATTTGTATGTATGCAATCTAAGCTGTAGTGTTGGTTGTAGGGCCTTATTTGGACAGGAGTTCAACTCTCCTCATCTCCACCATAAAGAAAGCAATGGTTTGATACAATGATATCAAGCCTTTTTTTATGCTTTTAAGAGGGTTCAAATCTCGTTTTTAAATGATTTGTTTAGGGTTTAATACAAAAATATGCTGAAAGTAGAATCCT
>JAQWCB010000111.1 GCA_028707375.1 Bacilli bacterium
ATATCCAGATCCTGTGTTTGTAAATGGCAAGAGCTTTAATGATGCGAGGATAGTACAAAAAACTTGTATACAACCGAGACTACGATAGATACAGCATTGAAAGCACTAACCTCAGAGTAAACACTTGTGCAATGAATATTTTGAACTTCTCGTGTTTAGGAATTAAATCAGTAAGCTTCTCATTCAACGCGTGAATACCTTCGACAATGATTGGCTGACCATTGCCAAGCTGAAGTTTTCGTCCAGGAATTCTTTCACCCGTCTTAAAATCGTAAGCCGGAATATCTACTTCTTCGCCTTCGATGAGGCGGAGCATATCTTGATTGAACAGATTGACGTCAAAGGCCTTGATTGATTCTAAATCGACTGAACCATCAGCTTCCTTAATCATTTTAACCTTAGGTAAATAATAATCATCGACGCTCAAACGAATGGGATTGAGACCAAGACTGAGCAATTCAAGGCGCAAACGATTGGCGAACGTTGTTTTCCCTGAAGAAGATGGACCTGCGATACAAATCAATTTAATCTCGGTGGGAGAATTAATAATTTTCTTACCCAATTCTGCGAGTTGATTGTCATGATGTGCTTCACACATCATGATAAAATCGGTTGAACCAAGTTCATTTACTTTATCGTTGATATCAGAGATAGTTGAAAGACCGACCAAAGAAGACCAATGTCTTGAAGCTTCGATAGTCCTTTCAAAGACTGTTTCGCGGGTAAACGGAGGAATTTCGCCGTTATATTCGGCCCGAGGAAACTGGACTAAAAATCCTGGCATCTTAGGCAATATTTTAAAAGTGTGTACATATCCTGTTGAAGGCATCATATAACCGTACATATAGTCAAAATAGTCATCACAAACGTACTGATGGACCATCTGTTCCGAGCGATATGACAAAATGCTCAATTTGTCATCCATATTTTCCTTTTTATATAAATCAATAGCCTCTTTTTTAGTAATCAGGCGCTTGGTAATAGGTAAATCCTCTTTGATTAACCGTTCGATTTCTACCCTTATTTTTTCTATTAGGGCAGTATTTATTCTAATAGCCTTGGGGCCGGTAGCATAAACATATATCGTACGAGATATGTCGTTAGAAAATTTGACGGGAACATCAGGAAGAACATGGCTAACTGCCATCGCTACAACATACCTGAGGGTATTCTTATATATATACATCGATTCGGTGTCGCCTGCTAGTGGAAAGAGTTTGATTTTTACTGGTCCCTTGACAACATAAGATAATTCGCGCAAATGATTGTCGACTTCGGCGCGAACATAGCAATATTTTTTATCTGAGGGAATCAATTCCTCAATGGTTTTTTCTTCACTACCATCATACTTAATTGTTAAAACATTTTTTTTCATTTAATTTACCTCACCTAATTTTTCTAAGCAATACACCAAAATGGGTGCATTAATGAATATATATGAAACCGCTTACTATTTCAAGAAAAAAACTTCTTTACATATTTGTTCAACGCGCTTTCAATAAGGAAACAATATAATTCACCAACATTTTGGTAATATTGATTTTTGAAGCTTTTTCAATTCCTGAAAGAAAGGCATTAGAATTTACTTCAATCAAGGTCGGCTGCCCATTTTCATCAAGCATGACATCGCAGCCCGCATAAGTTAAACCAAGGGCTCTACTGGCGTTTTCGGCAACGGATAAAATGTCTTGAGGCAACTCAACAGCGGTTCCTTTTCCTCCTAAAAAAATATTTGAACGAAAATCGGTCTCATTTTGTCTGAGCATGCTCGCAACTGCCTTGCCACCGATTGTGAATATGCGATAGTCCTTGCCCCTAAAATTCGAGATATATTTTTGAAATAACAACGGCAACTTAATGAGTTCAGCATATTTTTGTTCCAACTCTTGTCGATTGTTGATTAGATACACTTCCAATCCCAGCGATCCATAGCATTGTTTACAGATAAGGGGGTAAGAAAGCTCTGTTTCTACATAGTCAAGGAATTTCTTAATGTCAGCCTGCGAATTTGATAAATTATAACAGAGAAGTGAAGGAATGGTCTTGGGCATCGGGAGATTAGAATCAACCAATTTCAAGTATGTTTCGACCTTATCGTTACAACTTGCAATCGATTGGGCGGAATTGAATATGGGAATGAATTTCTGAATGGCATACGCTAGATTTTCATCCTTATCTAGATAGACACAGAAATCGTATTTTTCAATATTCTTTAAATGAATATGTGAATCTTGTATTGAAAAATTCAAATCGACTGAAGTCAACAAGTCGATATCGATACCAAGCTTATTAAATTCCTCTTTCAATCTAAGACGTTTATGATCTTGGGCAGGCGATAAATAAAATCCATTGTTTAAAATAAAACCACGCATAATCTCTCCTTTTATCTCCTTACTGTATATTAAATTCTAGAATTTGTTTCCTCAATAGTCAATCGATTTATATCTGATGCGACAAGTTTCGTTATTTATCAAAAAGGCCTTGAAAAATGTTTACTTTTTTGCTATCGTATATATCGTGTTATGGGGCTGTAGCTCACCTGGGAGAGCGCCTGCTTTGCACGCAGGAGGTAGAGAGTTCGATCCTCTTCAGCTCCACCAAAAGATTGTCAGACACACACCTGATTGATACTCGTATCGAAAGGATGATTTACGTTAAGGCTTGCTATTGCTGAGTCAATGAAGCTTAGTGTAAAGTAAGCAAATATTGAAAGGAGTCGACGAGACTCTTTTTTTATGTGTGGAGATTTCCACTCAACTAAGACTATTTGTATTGCAAAAATTCATTAAACCTAGGTAAAGCGAATTCTAATGAACCATAGGATGGGGCAACTATTATGCCTTCATTAATTAATCTTTTTCGATAAACACTTAAATACTGTATAGTGATTTTTGAATTTATGCACAAATCTTTTGTTTTAATTGATTCATCCGTCTTAAAGCTTTTAAGGATTTCTTGTTCTTTCGCTGATATCCCAGCATACACTTTGTCATATACATAATCGGAAAGGTATTGGTCAAAGAGACTGAGAAGTTCGTTATCGACAGTACTTTTCTTTTGTTTAAACATAAGATACCCAAGTACTTGATAGGCATAGGCATATCCTTTTGTGAGTTTTGCCAATTTTACGGAAATATCCTTGCTAACTCCCAATCTTTGTTCATAGTTTAAGGCAATAGAATTTAAGGCTAGTGGACCCATTTGGATTTTCGGTGCTCTATAAAGAAATGTAAGTGTCTTGTTTTCTTGAAGCTTTGAAACATTTTCATAGAGGCCTGTCATAAGCAAAAGGACTGGATAGTTTTGACGTATAAGTGATTGGTATTCTTGAATAAAAAGTTTCATCGGTAGACTATTGTCGACTTCGTCTATAGTAATGAGTACTTTTATGTTCTTCTTTTTGATGATATCCAGCATCTTTTTGAGCAAGGTATTTACTGTAGTTACAGGTTCCTTTCCTTTAATAGAAAATGTTAGTCCATGAAAAGAGAAACTAAATTCTCCTTTTAGAAAAGCATATTTCATCTTTCCGTTTTCGTATATTTCTGAGGCAATATTCTCCAAAATATTGTCTTTTGGTCCTGGATCAATTACTAACCAGTCTTTTTTGTCACGAAAATAGTTTGCTAAAGCAGTCAGCATTACAGTTTTCCCACTTCCTCTAACGCCGGTTATTAGATAAACATAATTGGATGGCTTGCCTGAGGAAAACTCAGATATGATTTGGTCTTGTTCTTTAATCCTAGCAATGAAATTGTCTGGTTCAATTCCGAAGGTTGTGGAAAAAGGATTTTCATCTATCATTGTAATTCATCTCCTGACAATATTTTATAAC
>JAQWCB010000112.1 GCA_028707375.1 Bacilli bacterium
CTTAATTGTCTTGCGCAATTCCTCTAATTCGCGAATTCTATCAATGCGTGCCTGACGTTCAGCTTCCTCTTTGGCTTTAGCCACTCGTGCTGCTTCGGCTATCCGCTCTTTTTCTTCAAGTTTAGCCAGTTTTGCTGCTTCTCTGCGCTTGCGTGCTTTCAATTCCGCTGCAGCTTTTTTCTGCTTTTCAATGAGGGCTAATTCCTTTTTGGACTTCTTAAATACTTTATTTTGAACCTTCGTTGATTTATTTTTTAACTTCGCGCGGATTGGTTTCGCTAGCGATTCATAATATTGCTCATCTGCTCTAACCAATTCATAAGGTTGGAATTTTTCATTGAGAAAGAGTTTATCATCAATGTTTTTTAAAACCTGGGTAGCATATTTTTTCTTTGTTAGTCGCATGGATGATAAATCTTTACCTATCATCACATCGAGACAGTTGAGGTAATTAATATAGTTTATTCGCTCCTCCTCCGCCTCGCTCAATTGCTTGATATCCTCGTTGACGATGAAGTCCATCGAGGCGTGTTCCTCCTTATTGAGAAATTGCCACAGATTGAAGGCAGCATGGTAATGGGGATTCTTACGTATCACATTCGTTTGGACAATAGGCGAGGAAACCTTAGCCGCTCCTTTCATTTGGTCAACCATGAATTCACTATTGATAAAATATGTTGTATATTTGCGAATGAATTCAAGTTTAGCCAACGAGTCTGACATTTCCTTTTGGAGGTCCTCATTGGTCTCTGTCGGCTGCGATATTTTAATCGTTGTCGTAGTAGTAATGTTAGTATCCCCTAAACGAAATTCATTATCTAAATATAGAATATCAGAGTTTTTTAAATCAGCAAACTTTTTCAAGTATATATATCTTTTCTCAACATACATATGCAATCGCTTTATGAGCGTCATGACGAAACGATTTTCATATGTCTGATAGTCAATTTCACCTTCCGATACTTGAATTTTAGATGGAACAATCGTTCCGTCATCCTCAATCTTTTTTACAAATTGTGAGTGAGTCGCAAGGTGCGTTATTGATTCTGGCCCTGTTTTTTTAGCCAGCTCAGCAGGAACGATATAATGAACAGATTTGATGTAACTCTTCGGATTATCAATGATGGTCTGAATATGAGGAATGGATTGCTCCAATTCTTCAACCCATGACAAATCGCGAGCCGAGTCTTCAGTTCGAGTCACACGCGCATATTTTATTGATCCATTCTTGATGCATTCATAAAGTTTTTTAGCTTCTTTATCCGTTGCTAAAATCTCTTTATTGTTCTTGATATATTCATCAAATAGTTTATTTAAATCTTTATTCATTTTGTCTTCCCAATATTAATTAATTCATCTTAATCAATTCTTCAATCTGTGCTTTTGCTAACTTGAAATTATTCTTTCCGAATAGCTTGTTGATTTCAACAATCAAATTTTTCAATTCATCCTTTAAGAAACCAATGTTCAGCGATGAGAACTTTCTCAATATCTTGGTGGTAAAGAAAAAGTCCAATCCCTCAAACTCAGTTCCCCCACAAGCCACATAAATAGGAATAAACATATTTAGCTGCTTCATGATACGATTACCAAAAACCAATTTAAAGTTCTTCAAGGAGAAAGCATCAAGCGCTGCAAACTTATCGAGCGTAACTTTAGAAATAGGGTTGTTAACAATGGCCTGACGATAAAGTTCAGCCACTTGCGAGTAAGGAACCAAAAGGGAATCTTGATATTCACAATCGAAGGCGTGAGCTCTATCATTAAAGACGATAGACATCGCACGATCGTAAACCTTATCTGAAATTGTAAAGGTCGAATCATCATTATTCGCCGTTCCAAAGAAATATGAATTTTGATTGAGCAAGAATTTTCCATCAATGATATGTTTGGGATCTGATTTATCTGGCGAGGAAAGAAGCTGCACTTTCCACTCATTGACATTTGGCATTTCCATCACTGATAAAAATTCTGCAAAATAGTATTCAACACGGGCTAAGTTCATTTCATCGAGAACAATTATATTAAAGTCCTTGCGGAAAGATGCTTCATATATAGCCCGCAAGAAATCCGTCTCGTTAAATTTCTTGGTAAATTCATTAAAATATCCGATAAGCTCAGTGCGATCACGCCACGAAGGTTGAACAGAACAGATAGTAGCATCATTGACAAAGAACTTTCCCAACGCATAGGGCAAAGATGTTTTACCGGTACCAGATATACCTTCAAGGATCAAGAACTTTGAGGTTCCCATTCCGGCGAACATACGTCTGATATCATCGATGGAATAGTACAGTCCCATGCTTGAGGCCGCAAAATTTCTAAACTTATTACACAATTCTTCCAGGGTGAAATTCGGTACATCTGGAATGTTGGTATCAAGATTTTTATATTTATTATCAACCTGGATCAACCGTGAGAAACGCGAAGTAACTTCTTTCAAGGTGTCATCGGTATCGTCTTCTTGTCCTTCGTTCAAATCCGCTTTAGCACCTTCCGGACGCAGACCTAGCGATCCAACTTTAAGATTGAGTATTTTATTCTTTTCGGTAACCGCCTGATAAAGTTCATTATTTAACTGTTCAATTTCATCAGCCATCTTTTCCTTGTCGAGTTCACGCTTGGAGAAGCGAATATACTTGCGAAGGAAAATAAAAATAATCCAAAGAATGCCACAGATGAGTGCAAAGGCTAAGACAATAAAAATCCAAAAGAAAATCCATCCTGCGGTTCCCCATGTGGAACTGTAGGAATTTAATATGTCGCTGTATTCACCATTGTATGTTGGCATAAAAGTCCATTTGTAAACGACCCAATTATAGAAAAATTGTACGACATTCGCCCAAAATTGAACCATAAAGTCCCTTAGATAGTTAAAAAATTCATTCATTTTACTTATTCTCCTTTACTCGCTCAATTTAAATAGGAGTAATCGTATTTTCCTGTAAAAACCAGATTTGATATAAAACTGGCATACTGCACTTGATTGTTGTTATCTAGATCCCAGCCTTCGATATAGTAAGTTACAACGATTCTTTTTTCTGTTCCCGGACTAAGTGAAAACAACTTATTTTTTTTGTTATTCTCCTCATCCGCAGAATAGACAATATCCTTCAAAGCAACTGAATCTTCTTTTTTTAATTTTACACCATTTTCGACACTTGCACCAATGTCGAGCGGTCGCGTTCCTTCAGCGCTTTTAGCATTGAACGCTGAGGCCGGTTCATCGCTGTGCCACAGCGAACTATCACTTTTTAGAGCCTCTCCCCAAACGATGTCTTCAGGGTTTTCATATTCGCCAAATAGTAATTCGGTATCAGGTTCTTCGCCTTCATATTCATTTCCAAAGGTCGTATCGTAATACTCATCAGTGTCGATAACGTTTAGTCTTCCAGCTAAAACTACATCATCCTTCTTGTTAAAGTCAACGATTACATATCGGTCTTCAGTTAGTATAGACATTCTGAGACTATTGACAATATTATCTAATTTAGCTTGATCCGTACTTATATCTACTGCGGTCACCTTATTTTTAGCTTCATCAGGTTTGACATACGTATCGTTAGAAAAGTAGAAGTCAACCGGTAGAGAGGCACTCTGCTCTTCTTTAAAATACAATTCCATCTGCAAATAGTGATTAGTATTATTATCCCATCCCGGAAAGGTGTAATCTTCAACATTGAAATATTCTCTGGTGAAATGAGGAGTAATCGCATTGTAAGTTCCATCCTCACCCTCGATTAACCATCTGTCTTTAAAACTAGATGAAACTGGATAGAGTCCAGTAAATTTAGGTGAAACCAAACCATTTTCTTCAAATGATGACTC
>JAQWCB010000113.1 GCA_028707375.1 Bacilli bacterium
CTACTCTTTCGGGAGGCCAACGCCAGCGTATCGCTATGGCGCGAGCCGTTATTAAAAATCCACCAATTCTCATTCTTGACGATTCAGTTTCAGCTGTCGATTCGGAAACTGAATCAGCTATTTTGCACAATATTCGGAAAATTCGACAAGATAAGACAACGGTTATTGTTTCCTCGCGCATTTCATCAGTTCAAAACGCTGATCACATCATCGTCATGGACAAGGGGAAAATAATCGGTTATGGTACCCACGAAGAGTTGCTGGAAAGTTGCTCTTTATACAAGATATTGGTTGAGTATCAAGCCTTGGAAGCGGAGGCGGCATAATATGGAAAATGATTTTGAAGAACAAGAAAGCACGCAGATTAAAACTTCAACTTTATCGATACTTGGACAAATAAGTAAATACATTACTCCACACATATGGTCCTTTGCCTGTGGAATGCTTTTATATGCCGTACTGGCCGCAATCGAGGTTGCGCTTCCTATCATTTCAGGAAAAATTGTCGATTTACTCGATGCACCCAATCCCCAATATCAATCGATAGTGACTTATGTTCTTATCTTTGCCGGAATCGTTATTTCTGATGGTATCTTTCGCTATGCGGGGTCCATGCTTATTCAAAAAACGGCGCAGGATGTTGTTTACGACTTGCGCAAGGATGTATTCGCCAAGATTGAAAGTTTTTCAATCGGACAGATTTCACAGATGCCTATCGGCAAATGGGTTACTCGAGTAACCAACGATACTAACTCGGTTTTGAGTTTCTTTTCCAATGTTTTAATTTCTTTAATCTACAATGTGATCGTTCTAATTGTCGTCGTGGTAACCGTTTTAGTTACCAACTGGAGATTAGGGTTAATTCTCGTGGCCTTTTTGCCATTGATTTTTGTTGTGTCTTTCCTTTTCGCGAATGTTTCACGCAAAAATTATCGCAAGGTGCGCAAGAATATATCTTCGATGAATGCCTTTTTGTCAGAAAATTTGTCAGCGATGAATACGATTCAAATTTTTAATCAACAAGAAAATAAGAAAAGTGAATTTGAAAGAATAAATAGTAAGTTAAAAAAAGCCAATTATCGCGCAGTGAATGTCTATACGATTTTTAGACCGCTCATTTTCTTACTTTACGTCAGTGCGATTTTTGCTATCTTTGCAGTGGGATTAAAACTGGTTGCTGACAATGAAATGTTGATCGGTGAACTATATTCTTTCTATTTGTTGACCGAGCGTTTCTTCAATCCCGTTCAAGCTATTGCCAATTTGTTCAATCAAATTCAATCAGCTCTTGCTGGAGCCGAGCGCGTCTTGGGAGTGCTTAATAAAGAGACAATTATTAAGGATGCTGATCATCCTATTGATCTAGGTCGAGCGAAAGGAAAAATTGAATTCAGACATGTTTGGTTTGCTTATAAGCCTGACGAATGGATTCTTAAAGACATCTCTTTTGTTATCAATCCGGGTGACACGGTGGCCTTCGTAGGCGAAACCGGTGCCGGAAAATCCACAATTATTACATTGATGGTCAGAAATTACGATATTCAAAAGGGCCAAATATTGATCGATGATGTCGATATCAAAGATATAGGCCTCGATAGTCTCAGAAGAAATATCGGACAAATGTTACAAGACGTCTTTTTATTTAGCGGAACGATTAAATCGAATATTTCACTCGATAATCCGGATATTCCGGACAAGACTATTATAAATTCTGCCGAATATGTAGGTGCCGATCGTTTTATCAATCGTTTGGAAAATAAATATGATCAAGAGGTTCTCGAAAATGGTAATAATTTCTCTTCGGGAGAACGTCAACTTATTTCCTTCGCGAGAGTGGTCACCTATAAGCCACCAATTGTTGTTCTCGATGAGGCAACGAGTAATATTGATACCGAAACAGAGGTTATCATTCAAAATTCTTTGGAAAAGATCAAGACGATTGGAACAATGATTATGGTTGCACATCGGCTTTCGACAATTAAACACGCCAGCCGCATTTATGTCATTGATGGTGGAAAAATCGTCGAGCAAGGAAGTCATCAAACGTTGTTAAAGAAACGTGGAATATATTATAATTTATATAGAATTCAGAATATGAAGAAAAAAATTGCAAACGCATAGAAGGAAGACAGCACAATGAAGACACGATCCATTAAATTATATGATACTTATCAAGCTAAGGTTCGGGAGTTTGTCCCGATTGAAGAAGGAAAAGTTTCGATCTATTACTGTGGACCGACGGTATATAATTATGTGCACATAGGTAATATGCGTCCAGTTGTCACTTTTGACTTGTTACAAAGAGTTATGACAGCCTGCGGTTACCAAGTTCACATGATTTCGAATTATACTGATATCGACGACAAGATTATCAATAAAGCTCTGGAGGAAAAAAAGTCCGAAAAGGAATTGAGCGATTTCTATATTGCCGCTTATGAACGCAATCTTCACGACTTGAACGTGTTACCTTTAGAAAATCATCCTCGCGTTTCCAATTACATTCCTGAAATCGTTGATTTCATTTCGACAATAATGGATAAGGGACACGCTTATAAGGCGGATGGTGATGTATATTTTTCAGTACCTGATGATCCTGACTACGGAAAATTATCAAAGATGAACGTTGATGATCTTATCAGTGGCTCGCGCATCGAATGCAATCAGGCCAAAAAGTCACCTCTGGATTTTGCCTTGTGGAAAGTTACCGATGATCAAGGAATAAAATTTGATACGAAACTTGGCTTGGGTCGCCCTGGGTGGCACACCGAGTGCGTGGTTATGATTAATTCCTATTTCCACAAACCCACAATTGACATTCACGGTGGGGGCTTTGATTTGAAATTCCCTCATCATGAAAATGAAAATGCACAGAACTGGGCGTATTCGGGAGCCCCGCTTGCCAATTATTGGATGCACGTGGGTTTTATCAATCTCAACAATGCGAAAATGTCCAAATCAACCGGAAATACCGTTCTTGCTAAGGATGTTATTGCTAAATATGGAGGAAATGTCATCAGATATTTTTTCCTTTCAACCTACTATCGTTCGCCGATTAATTTCTCACTGGAAGCGATGGAAACAGCAAAGGCTGAGGTTGATAAATTACAGAAATTCAGCGAATCGTTCCAAGTTCATTTCTGCTTGATGCCAATGGATAAAACAGATGTAATTTTTCAGGATTACTATGACGAATTTCTAGGATATTTAGCAGATGATTTAAATGTCGCTAACGCCATCACCATACTTGAAAAAGTAATCAAGGAGGGAAATAAAGCGTTGCGCAATTCACGCTCCACGGCAGAGCAACTGTATAAGTGTTATAATACTTTCAGCAAGATGATTGATATCTTGGGAATAAAATTTGATCCGAAAGTTGTCTGTGCTGCCGATAAAAAGATATATGATGAATATTTAGAAGTCAAAAAGAATAAGGACTATGCCAAATCGGATGAATTGCGCGAAGTACTTATGAAAAAGGGAATATTGTAGAAGGAGCGAATAAATGGAAGTATTACGAGATTTATTTATCAGTGGCGATGAGGCTTCGCGGATAGGATATACGGCAATTGTTTTAGCAATTTCGACTATTCTTAGCGGTATATTCGGCTTAGAGAGAGAATTTAATGGCCATACTGCAGGCTTGAGGACACATATTATTATTGGTGTTTCGGCCACGGCGATTGGCATTTTGGGAATGTATTATCCTAAGGCTGGTCCTTTTATTTGGGGGGCCTTAATTTTGGGCCTGGGTTATATCTCTGGATCTTCGGTGGCGCAGACTGGCAAAGACGTCAAGGGGATTACGACTTC
>JAQWCB010000114.1 GCA_028707375.1 Bacilli bacterium
AATTATATAGGAAACATAAAACTAAATTAGAAAATAAAAAAAGAGTTTATTTTTGCTTAACATAGGTCTTAATCGATAATCGATTCGTTCCAAAATGATATAAAAATAAACTCTAGTATGTCAATATGGCGGAGGAACAGGGATTTGAACCCTGGCACATGTTACTGTCTACGAGCTTTCCAAGCCCGCCCCTTCAGCCACTTGGGTATTCCTCCGAATGATGCATTCGTGCTTAATCATTATATCGAAACTTGAATGTTAATTCTACTTTTTTTTACTTTTTTTTAAAATTGTCAAGTTGGGTTAAGAGACATAGTAAACGCAAAGAATTTCTATTTGACCAATAAAAGATGTATACCACAAAAAAAGATAAAAATATATTGCTATCTATCGAAAATAAACATAGGAAAAATATACCGAAATTACAGTATTCCATCAATTATGAGTGAATATATCTAAGAATTTATCAAAATGAGGAGAATCGCTCTTAATCAAGACAGGGAATTGACCCAGGGGAGAGGGAATACGATATTCACCATGCGTGTATTCTTTTAAAGTGTAAGGATCAATCCATTTATCACCGGGTATATAAACTGATACATTTTTAGCCTTTTTAGCACAAACAGGAAAGACTAATAAATCTGTTCCCAATAAAAACTGATGATGAATATAATATACTTTTTCATCGTTTGGATAATGAAGGCACAAGGCACGGCACATCGGCCACCCGCTATTAATAGCTATCTTTTCTAATTCCTTAAAATAGAAAGTTAGTTGGCAATGAACTTTTGCACATCTTGCGAAGTAGTTATATCCCTCTTCATCATCATAAAATTGGTAATTGAGTGAACTGTCACGACTGGTGTCGGATATTTTAAATATAGGTGTTAAACTTGCGTAATCCAACCAGCGAAAGAGAATTTCCTTATCGCGATTGAGTTTATAAAGAGGTGAAATAAAGGTATTGGAACCACCGATGTCAGTCCCGACAACAGCCATTCCCGAGATACCTGAAGTAAGTAAGGCGTTGATTGATGATTTCATTCCATTATATTTATCAAAAGTTGGATTTTGATTAGCGATTATATAAATCTGGTTTACCTGATTGCCAAATAAGGTTCCGAAATTTGATATTGTCAAACAATGGCTCTCATCGTTAAGTTCTTTATTCAATTCGTCATTCAATTTTAGCCAAAGATATGGAGTAAAACAACGGGAATGGAAAGTCTGTGGATTCATTGTATTATTCTCAACTGGGAAAAATTCGCCATCTTCAATAGTCCAGCCATTAAATCCGGTCTTGGTTATTTCTTCTTTCAACTGCCTCTTATACCAATTGTAGGTATCTTGATTGATGAGATTGACTTGGGCGTACTTTTTGTCAGGATGAGACCAAATAGAAGTCTTGCATATTTCACCTTTTTCATTTAAGACAAGGTGCTTTTTGTTTTCTAAAATAGAGGGATTATCCTTTAACGGTATCAAGCAGCTGTGATGTGTAAGAACTTTAATATTTTTTTCATTTAACTTCTTTATCCATAGGTTTAAATCGGAATAAGATTGCTTGGTATTAAAAAACTGTTTCCAATCTTCAAGTTGGATTGCACCGAGTTGGACACCTAGACTAGTGACCCTTTGAATGATTTTATCTATTTTTTCTTTGTCCCCTTGCAGTTTTATAATGGGTTTATATGCACTGGTCGGAATAGAATGTATACGACCAGTTATAGCGGTTTGTCGCTTCATAGCTTCTAACATAGAATCCGCTTGAATCAAACAACAGGTAAGGCATTTAGTCTTTGCTGAAGCAATTATTTGATCAAGGCGATCGACCTGAACATTGAACCAATATATTGTCTTTTCAAAGAAAAAGGCACACTGTCCCCCAGACGTCAAATATAGAGGCATGGGAGAGGATGTTATATAGTTGTTGCTCTCGGTAGAAATAAAATTGTCTATGGAAGTAATCGGCTGGTTTCCCTTGCCGATGCCATGAGGTTCAGCTAATAATTCAAAAGCGTGATTTGATATATCTAAATATCTAAATTGGGTGCCAAAGCCCATCACTCTTTCACTGGAAGGACAAAAAATAGCAATACCGATTTCATCGTATTTCTCATTTTCAAGCCTCATGTGAACTTCGTTGTTTTCCACCCAAATCTTTACGAGAAAAAGTGTGTCATCCGGATCATCAAAATGTCCCTTGAACTGAATGAATTTTTCTTTTTGTTCCATCTGTAAAAGGCGATGACCAAAAAAGTTTTTCTTGCGATGATGATGAGTAATAACAACGCCATTGTTAGATTGAATATTGCTAGTTGAATAAAAAGCTCGAAAATTTGACCCGTTAAATTCAATGACTTTTTTCCCCTCTAGGCCGATGACAACATCACGCGAATTAGTTTGAACAACATCTAAATCTTTAATTGACAAGTGTTTCGATTTCATTTTTCTTACTTCCTATCTTTATTTTAACAAATTTTATATAAGTTAACATACAAAAATTTATCTAGTATTTAGAATTACCTTGTTAAAATCAGTTACAATAACAAAAAATTTTATCTTTCTTTCTTTTTTATGTTAACATAACACGTATGGAAATTATTGTAGATGAGCTCAGCGCTAATCAAAGAATTGATAAGTTAGTAAGAAGGACATTAAACAACGCTCCTTTATCTTTTATATATAAAATGTTTCGCCAAAAGGATATCAAGGTTAATGGAAAAAGAGCAAAGATTGACTATATAACAAAGCTCGGAGACAAAATCAATATATATATCAAAGATGATTATTTAAAAGAGTTTTCTAAGCCTAAAATTGTTAAACCTGTCAAATCGCATATGAATATCATTTACGAAGATGATAATTTACTGATTGTCAATAAACCTGTGGGCTTACTTGTTCACGGGGATGAGAATGAGAAAAGAATTACCTTGCAAAATATTTTTTTGAACTATTTGATTGCCAAAGGCGAATATGATCAAAACAATCCGACAAAATTTGTTCCCGGCCCCGCCCATCGATTAGATCGCAACACCTCAGGCATTGTTATCTTTGGCAAAAATTTGGCAACTTTACAAAAACTGCTAGAACTTTTTCGCACAAAAGAACACATAGAAAAAACTTATTTAGCGCTCTTAGTAGGACATCCGCCCAAGTATGGAAAAATTGATTATCCTCTCATCAAGAATAATGACAAGGGAATAGTTCGTTTAGGCCATATTGAGAAAGGGGCTAAACCTGCACATACGGAATATGTAGTTGAGAGATCAATGGGGGCTTATTCTTTGGTTCGAGCCAAACTTATAACGGGTCGTACCCATCAGTTGCGCGTTCATTTTAAAGCAATAAATTGTCCAATTGTTGGCGATGGTAAATATGGAAACTACAGTGTTAACAAAAAGTTTGAAATGGCTTTTGGCTTGCACAATCAAATGCTTCACGCTGCAACTTTTGAATTTAAAGATGTCGATGGATGTTTAAAATATATGTCAGGAAAAAAATTTGAGGCTCCACTTCCCAAGAAGGAGGCTTCAATTTTAGAAGCGCTTAAGTATAAAGAAATATAGGTCAACAAATTTATTATCTATACAAATATAAGTCAATTTAATGTTAAAATATGAATAGGTGAATCATGCAAGTCACATATTTATTATTATTTAGTTGGGTTATTATTCTCTATTTGGGATTTAACTGTTCTGCTAATCACATTTTTAAATCAAGTCTCAGTTGCTTGATTGCTCTTTTATTTACCTTTGCTTACGTTTATGTTGAAAAGCAATTTGACGAACT
>JAQWCB010000115.1 GCA_028707375.1 Bacilli bacterium
TCCAAAATTAAGGTTTCTTTCATTGTAAAAGAAGGACAAAATATAGAACCCCATCACTACCTTTTTGAAAAAGATGAAGCCCTATGCGATGATAAATTGGCTCAAAAAATCAATGAGGCCTCCCATATATATTTTTTTGATTCCGTTAAAACCATCGATTTTATGCTCACCAACAAGAAAGTAAGAAAAGAGGAATTAATGCCAAAGGCAATAGATTTATTGAATCTATATAATATTAAACCAACGCGAGGGAGATATATTCGGATGTTAGCCTTTAATTCTTTTATTGAGAAACATGGGTGTTCCCTACTCTGGATGCTTAAATCCGCCCAAGAAATATTCAAAACAGAGTTTTATAGCTATGATACAAGATATACCGTTGCTAGTATTCTACGCATTGTGGATGCAATTATTCCTGATAATAACTCCTTGAGTAAGCAATAGTTTGACCATTAAATATCTCTTGACATCACACAGTTAATCATTTATCATTATCTAGTAAATAAATCAGGAAAGTTCGAGTATCCGCTCCCACCTGAATCGATTGCTCGATTGGGTAAATAGCCAAAGAAATATCTTAGTCATATTGGTGCGGGTCTACGAATGTTGACCTGTTTTTATTTGTAAAAAGGAGGAAACACTTATTTATATCCCTTATAATCGCTTAAGGCCACCCATGCCTAAAGTAAAAAAAGAATTAGTTAATGAGGCTATACGTTTTCCCAAAGTCTTAGTCATTGATGAGAATGGTGAAAAAGTTGGTGTCATGTCAAATTGGGACGCATTAAATTTAGCTGAATCTAAAAAGTTGGATTTATACTGCATTGCTCCTCAAGCAAAGCCACCCGTTTGTAAAATTATGAATTTCTCAAAATATCGTTATGAGAAAAAAAAGTCAGCCAAGGAGAACAAGAAAAAACAAGCTCGCCCCGATCTTGTTAAAGAATTAAAAATTACTGCTCTCACAAGCGACAACGATATACAAACAAAAGTCAATCAAGCAATAAAATTGCTAAACAAAGGATGGAGACTCAAATTGTGTGTCTATCTAAAAGGTCGAATGGTTACTAAGCTTGATGTTGCTCAAGAGGCGCTTCAAAAAATGGTAGATTCGTTAGTAGACTATGGGGTTGTAGATAAGCAGCCGGTTAAAGAAGGTCGATTATATTTCTGTTATATGTCGCCCCTAAAGAAGAAATAACAGACACTTAGGAGAAAAGAATATGAAAAACAAGCAAAAAACAAAACGCGCTATTGCCAAACGTTTCCACACGAGTGGTTCAGGAAAAATCATTAAGAACGGTAATACTAATACTTCTCACCTTGCCTTGAGCAAACAGCGTAAAACTAAGAATCATTTAAGAAAGAAAAGACAGATTTCTCGCGCCGATCGCAGACGTTTGAATCGTCTTATAACAAGATAAGGAGGATTGAATCATGAGAGTAAAAGGTGGAAATAAAACTGCAAAGAGAAAGAAGATTTTAAAGTTTACTAGCGGTTTCTTTGGAAGTAAACACAGATTATATCGCACTGGTAACGAAGCGATGATAAAAGCGTTAGCTTTTTCATATCGTGGCCGCAAAGAGAGAAAAAGAGATTTCAGAAAGCTCTGGATTACAAGAATTAATGCTGCATGTCATATGAATGACATTTCTTATTCAAAATTTATCAACGGATTGAAAAAAGCCAATATAACTTTGAATAGAAAAATGCTATCCGAGATTGCCATCGCTGATCCGAAGGCCTTCACTAAAATTGTTGACAGCGCTAAAAAAGCCCTTGCTAAATAATTTATAGTATTAAAATTAAAAACTGCCACATATGTGATACGTATTCCAAATCCTAGAAACAGGAGATAAGATACACATCAAGTAGGCAGTTTTTTTAATGCTAATTAAAATATAGATAAATAAAATCAAAGATACGATAATATCAAAAAGTTATTAAAATTCTTCCTTCTCGGATGTAACGTTTATAACTTTGATACCGCGATATGTTTGTTCGAGAAGATCAGTGAAATCAAACTTATTCTCAATTTCCTGAATCCGCTCCATCTTGGGCGCCGTAGTTGGATCTTTCACGCTAAAAATAGTGCAACAATCTTCAAACGGACGAATCGAAATATCGTAAGTCTCTAGTTTTTTTGCCCAATCGATAATATCGACTTTATCGACTGTTGCCAGTGGCCGAATAACCGGAATTTGACATACCGATTCAATTGAAACTATCGATTGCAAAGTCTGCGAAGCCACTTGTCCAATCGCTTCACCCGTTGCTAAAACCAAATCGTGATGGCATTTAGCAACTCTTTGCGCAATTCGCATCATCATTCGGCGCATGATAGTGATAGCATATGATGTACCAGCTACTTCATATATTTTTTTCTGAATATCGGTAAAAGGAACTACATAAACTTTTATTCGTGGCTGATATATATTCAATTTGGAAAGCAAATCTTCAATTTTTACAATGACCTGTTCCGATGTATACGGCGGAGCAGCAAAATGTATCATCTCCAATTTCACCCCACGTTTCATCATTAAAAAAGCCGCCACAGGTGAATCGATTCCTCCAGAAAGCAACATCAAGGCCTTGCCTGCAACCCCCACGGGATAGCCGCCGAGTCCTTTAAACTTTTTAGAAAAAATATAAGCAACATCAGGTCGAATAATTATATTGATTGGCAACTCTGGCGAATGAACATCCACCTTATAATTGGTCTCGCTCAATATTTTTCCTGCCACCGCACGATTTATCTCGTCCGAACTCATCGGAAAAAGTTTATCAACTCGCTTAGTAATAATTTTGAAGGTATTCAATTGCTTTTCTTTAGCAATTTCTAGGGCTTTGTTTTTCAATTGATCAATATCGCGCTCTACGGCCTCAACCAATGAAAAAGAAGATAAGCCTGGCACTCTAGCAATAATACCTTTGATATCTTCAAATTTATTGTCATTGAGATGAATATAGATGTGATCGTGCTTAATATCAAATTGCAAGGATGGGTAATCCTTGAGGGCAATTTTTAAATTTTGTCCTAATTTCTTAATAAAAACCCGTATGTTTTTTCCTTTAGTCGACAGTTCGCCAAAGCGAACCATAATCATATCTTTTGAATGATCCATATTATATCCTTTCTAACTTGTTTATTTCTTCACGCAATATGCGAATAAAAGTCTCGCCCTGAGAAATATCCTCAGTGCCCTCAAATGACAATCGGATAGCATTGGAAGCGATGTAAGAAGAATATCCCATCGCCTCAATCACATATGAACTGGATTTAGAATGCGATGAACAGGCTGACTTAGTCGATACATACACCTCGCGATGCGATAAGGCCTCAACTAAAACCGAAGCCTTATAATGAAGTAAAGAAAAATTCAAGATAAAGGGAGAACAGTCCTCTTCAGGAGAAATAAAAATAATTTCATCTGATCCTAATTTAGCTAATTCCTTTCTTAAGAAACTGTGCAATTTGACAGCATTAGCATAACGTTTGCCAAAGCTAGTCATATAAATACGAAGAGCAGTAGCGAGTGAGCAAGCCAAAGGAGCATTATCTGTCCCTGATCTCATTCCTTTTTCTTGACCGCCACCAAACATGATTGGTGAAAGATTTAAATCGGAATTGTATACAAGCAAACCACTAGATTTTAAACCGCCAATTTTATGCGAGGACATCGAAAAAATATCAATTTGATTCAAGTCGATATCAACTTTCCCAATCGCTTGAGTCAAATCCGACATCAAAACTGCTGACGAATTGCTTTTAACAATTTCTCTTATTT
>JAQWCB010000006.1 GCA_028707375.1 Bacilli bacterium
TGACAATGTGGCTTTGAGCACAGATAAAGATACTTATGTTCAAGGTGAATCAATTATGGTGACAGCGACAGCTCAAGTTGAAAATGACTGGGTAGCTATCTACAAGGCAGATGATGCCAATCTTAGCTCATGTGGTGGCTCGTTATATTATTATTATCCGATGGCTAAAGGCAATGGTACTGCTGTTGATATAACGACAACGATTATGAACCAAGAGCGTGCTGAGGCTGATTTGCGCGCCGGCGATTATACCATTTATCTTTTGAGCGACAATGGATATAGCGTTCTCTTACAAAAGAGTATCAAGATTGAAGCTGCGCCTGAAGTGAAACATCCGTATATTAGTTTAGATAAATCAATCTATGCCTATAGCACTGACGAAACTAGATCCATTATGGTTTCTGTTTCTCCACGAACCGATCATCCTAAAGACTGGGTATCATTAATGAAGGAAGAAGACGATATCACCGATGCAACCCACGGTGGTGGTTCCCTGTTCTACTTCTATGCGAATGATGAAACTAGCCCTTGTGATATAACAACAAAAAATCCTCACTCGGAGCGTTTGGAAGACATTAAATTATTGCCAGGAAAATATAAAGTTTACTACTTGGCTGATGATGGTTACGAAGTGTTAGACACTGTTCACTTCACTATCGCTGAAAAATAGCAACAATTTAAAAGAGAGTATCTTCCCTAGCAATAGAAAGTTACTCTCTTTTCTTAAATAGAGGGAAAAAAATGAAAAAAAAGATAATTGGAAATAAAATTCTTTGGGGAATTTTAAGCACGGCGTTTACCGCTACTTTTGTAGGTTTAGTCATCGGCACTTCATATGCTTGGAAATATGAACGAATGGTTAACACTTACTTAGATATCAGTGAAACAGATTCACAAAATAATACTAATGGGCAATATTACACGAGCGACTATGATAATCCTGACGATCTTTTGTCGTATGAAAAAGAACTTTGTGCTGAAATAGAAGGAGAAGGAGCAACCTTATTAAAGAACGATAATAACGCTTTGCCTCTGGCCTCTAGATCAAAGGTAAGTCTATTTTCGCGCTCCAGCACAGACTTGGTTTATGGCGGTACTGGAAGTGGCTCTGTATCGAGTTCATCAGCCGTTAATCTTCGCGACGCCTTGGAAATCAATAACATTCGAGTCAATAAAGATCTCTGGGATAAATACAAAGACATGGATACGGAAAGACCGAGTTTTGGCATCGATTCAGCCGATTTGACAAAAGTTAGCATTGCAGAAAACAACGATGGCATCTTTAATTCGGGATCTATCATCCGTTCCTTTCAGGAATATAATGACGCAGCAATAATTGTTCTCTCCCGAACAGGTGGTGAGGGATATGATTTACCTCAAGGTAACTTTGATATTCAAAGCGACAATACCTATAAGGGCAAGGATGGCTATTTCGCTCTTCAAGATGATGAGAAAGCCATGATAAGGAATGTTAAAAAATATTTTACAAAGGTTATTGTCCTGGTAAATAGTTCTAACGCATTGGAATTAAACTGGATCAACGATCCTGAGCTAAGTGTAGACGCTTGCTTATGGATGGGATCGGTAGGACAAACAGGAATCAAGGGTGTTGCTAGCATTATTGCTGGAACAACAAATCCCAGCGGTCATTTGGCAGATACTTATGCCGCTGATTCTCATTCTGCTCCATCGATGATGAATAACTCTAATATGTTATTTGAAGGCACTTCTTTCAATGGTGAATACGATTGTCGAAATAATTACATGGTATATTCTGAAGGAATCTATGTGGGATATCGTTATTATGAAACACGATATGAGGATACTGTTTTAAATAGATACAACGCAGCTTCCACCGCGGGAACATACTATTCTTCTAACGCTTGGAATTACGATGAGGAAGTTAGTTTTCCTTTTGGCTTTGGATTATCGTATACCACTTTTGAGCAAAGCTTAGTGGGGGCTGATTTGAATCTTGGAAATAATACAATCAATCTAAAAGTAAAAGTTAAAAATACTGGAAATGTTGCGGGCAAGGAAGTAGTTCAAGCCTATTTCCAATCGGATTATACCGATTATGATCGGGCAAATAAAGTTGAGAAACCAGCTGTTGAACTTTGTGGCTTTGCCAAGACAAATGTTTTGGATCCGAATCAGGAACAAATTGTTGAAATAAATGTCAATCTTGATGAGGTTGCTTCATATGACTATATCAATAAGAAGACATATTTCTTAGACAAAGGCACACATTATATTGCAATCGGAAACGATGCGCACGATGCTTTGAATAATATCTTAGCTCAAAAAGGAAAAAATAAGAGCAATTCAATAATGACTAAGGATGGTGATGCTAGTAAGGCTAAAGCTATCAATATTCAAAATGAAATCTTGTTTGATAAGAGTTCGAAAACTGGTTACAATGTCACCAATCAATTTGATAATGCTGATGCGAATTATTATTACGATGATAAAATCACCTATTTATCAAGAAGCGATTGGGAAAATACCTATCCTAAGGCATATACCAACTTAGCTTATCTAGATAGCATTCAACACGCGACCACTTCAAATGTTGAATATAGTGGAAAACAGATAAGTGAAGATGTGGTTACCAATGCAAAGAATGGATTGAAATTAATCGACCTTAAAGATAAAGATTACGATGATGAAGAATGGAATGAGCTCATTGATCAATTATCTGTCGAAGAAATTAGTTCTTTGATTGGTGTTGGTGGCTTTGGGACTTCATCCATTGAATCAATCATTTATCCTGGAACTAAAGATCAGGATGGTCCAGCGGGAATTTCGGGAGCCTTTTACGGGGGTAAATCGGGAATGTCATATCCTTCTGAAGTTGTATTAGCTTCAACTTGGAACTTAGATCTTTTGGAAAAAATGGGCAAATGCATCGGCGAAGATGCTTTAGCTACCAATACTGTCGGTTGGTATGCTCCTGGCTTGAATACTCATCGCTCACCTTATGGCGGACGAAATTATGAATATTTTTCAGAAGATGGTTTCCTTGCAGGAAAACTTTCAGCCCGCGAGATACAAGGTGTCAAATCTAAAGGCGTTGTAGTTTATGCAAAGCACTTCGCTCTCAATGATCAAGAACTTCACCGTCATGGCATATGCATTTTCAGCAACGAACAGGCAATTAGAGAAGTATATTTAAAATCTTTCCAGTATGCAGTTGAGGATGGTGGTGCTAATGGAATAATGTCATCATTCAATCGTATTGGATGTACATGGAGCGGAGCTCACAAGGGATTGTTAACAGAAGTTTTGCGAAATGAATGGGGCTTTAAAGGATGTGTAGTAACTGACTATGCGACAAGTTCAGATTGGATGCCGTTGACAGCCGGACTAGAAGCGGGAAACAATCTTTGGCTATATACTCAAGAAGGTATGTACGATGCTAAATTTACAGATTTAGTTGCGAGCGATAAATACTTGCTACAACTAGGTAAGAATTCATGTCATGATATTTTGTATTCGTATGTCAATAGCGCCGCTATGAACGGATATACTTCTGATGTCGAAAATCTAAATAAAACACTTCCTTGGTGGAAGCCTACTATCATTGCTATCGATGTCTTTACGGGAGTATTAGCCGCTGCAAGTATTACGATGCTCATTTTAAAAATATTTGAAAAGAAGGGAGAAAAAGATGAACGCGAGAAAGCATAAATTTGTCTATGGACTCACATTATTCGCTTTATTATCCTGTGTATCGTGTGCTGGTGAAACAAGCAGCATAAGTTCGGCAACCGATACTGCATCTAGTAGCAATAATGTTGATACAACCGTTTTCAACTTATCATTTGACAAATCGTCATCTATAGAGAATACGATTGGAGGTACTATTTCTATTGATAAAGATATACCAACAGCCAATCGCGATATTAAAAACTATAAATTGTACTGGGGCGATGATAGTGGAAAGCTGAGCGATTATACCCAACTGGGAAGTACCATTTCGGCCCTGGCTACCAATGCTTCATATACCTTTGCTAACAATTTGGCTATTCCACAGCAGGCAACGAAGTTGTATGTTGATGGGACAAATCGTCAAGGTGAAATACTTAAGACAAAAACGATGGACTTAACTTCTTATAAAAAAGAATCCAATCTATTATTCGAATTTCCTGTTATCAGCGATCAGCATGTTTCAAATAAGGGTGGCAATTTCTACAATAAGACCATTGCTGCGTATAAGGATATTATTAAGACTTCACCTAATCGTTCCTTTATTATGAGCAATGGTGATATGGTCGATCGTGGAATAAAAGAATACTACGATGCATACAATGATGCTTTGAAAGAAGCCTTTGGGGATGAAAATCCAAATATTTACTACACCATTGGTAATCATGAATATATTCCGACAAACGAAAGTGATTATACAACATACACCGATTTGGCATACGAATATACTAATGTGGCCCAAATGAATGACGGCAAACCATACTATAGTTTTGTTAGTAACAATTCATACTTTATTGTTTTAGGTACTACATCAATGCCGGAATCATTAGCGGGAAATACTCAATGTAGTGAAAACTTAGGAGCTGAAGAATTAGCTTGGTTTGAGTCAACAATGAAAGAAGCTTCGGCTACTAATAATCCTATTTACGTTTTCTCCCACGCACCATTAAAAGATACTGTATCGGGATCGCTAACAGAATATGGTCAAACTTGGTATGGATTTAGTGATGAAGAAGATGCAAAAGTTAAAAATATAATAAAAAATTATCCGCAAACCTTATTATTCTCTTCACATACTCATTGGTGTTTCGAAAGTGAAAATCCCTATTATATTGATGATAATAATGTAAGTTATTTCAATACTGCTGCGGTCAGTTATCTCTGGGCCGGACACAATGGTGGATATATATACGATGGCACATATTCTGACACCAAAGGTAGTCAGGGATTATATGTGAAAGTATATGACGACTATGTTGAAGTTAAAGGAAGAAATTTCTCTGACAAAAAAGGAAATACTGATTGGTATTCTAATTATCAAGTAATTATCCCTAATAAAACATCTCTATAATTATCGTTTTAATTTAAACGAAAAATCGATGCCTATTTTCACCATCGCGAAAATTTTTTTTCACATTAATCAATATGATGTTTATAATTTTTCGCAATGTATATCGTAGCATCGATTTTTCATTTTTAATAAAAGATTGTTAATTTTTGCTGATTGAGACATAAAAAAATGTAAAACTCAACAAAGATGTTTTACAATGGACAAAAAAGGCAAAACGCCTGATATATAACGCTATTATTACATTTGTTACTTATTTGATAAATAGTAACAAATAGTACTTTTGGGCTTTAATGTAAATTATGTAAGCGTTTTTATCATGATATATTAAAATTGTATAAAGGGTGGCAAAAGGCGATTATAAGCAGTCGCGATGAACTAATGTATTTATTAAATTTGTGAATAATAGTTTGTCTTGATTGCAAATCAACTTGATGAAAATAAATTGATAAAAAATTAGTACAGCCTTGATTATTTGGCTACTAATCAATTGATTCATTGCTTATTAATGAGGAGAAGGCTATATGAAATACAAAGACATAATAAAGGAAATGACGCTTGAACAAAAAGCCAGTTTGATGACTGGTAAAAACTTTTGGGAGACACGAAATATTGACGAAGAAGGGATACCTTCCATTTTTCTTTCAGATGGTCCTCACGGATTGCGTAAGCAAGCAGGATCAGCTGATCAATTAGGTCTTAATGCTTCAATTCCAGCAACCTGTTTTCCCACCAGCGCTTCTATGGCCAATTCGTGGAATGTCGAACTCGGTGAAGAATTAGGAAAGCGTCTTGGACAAGAAGCTGTCAGTCAAGATGTCAGCGTTATTTTAGGGCCTGGAACAAACATGAAGAGAAATCCTTTGTGCGGTCGTAATTTTGAATATTTTTCCGAAGATCCTATTTTGGCCGGAAGAATGACAGCCAGTTACATACGTGGAATTCAATCAAATGGGATTGCTTCCTGCGTCAAGCATTTTGCCTGTAACAATCAAGAAGAGAGAAGAATTGTTAACGATTCAATCGTTGATGAAAGAACATTGCGAGAAATATATTTAACAGCTTTTGAAATAGCTGTTAAAGAGGGTAAGGCCAAGGCTTTGATGTCATCTTATAACCTAGTTAATGGTGTGTATGCCAATGAAAATATTCATTTGCTCAAAGAAATTTTGCGCGATGAATGGGGCTTTAAAGGTGTAGTAATTACCGACTGGGGTGGTGATAACGATCGTGTTGAAGGTATAAAAGCTGGAAATGAATTAGAGATGCCAGGATGCAAAGATACTTCAAAGGATATAGTAAAAGCCGTCAAGGAAGGACGTCTTAAAGAAAAAGATTTAGATGTTTGTGTTGATAGATTGCTTAACTTGGTATTTTCAACTGCGCCTGACAAAAAATCCACTACGGAGATTTACGACTATTTCGACGATCATAATTTTGCTGCTAAATGCGCGGAAGAATCCACTGTTCTTTTGAAAAACAAAGATAGTATTTTACCTTTAGCTAGCAATAAAAAAGTAGCAGTTATTGGAAGTTTTGCTACTATGCCTCGCTATCAAGGCGCTGGTTCTTCAATCGTTAATTCAATCAAGGTCGACACTCATTTAGAAGAGTTGAAAAAGTCGGATTTAGATGTCATAGGATATGCCCCCGGTTTTAAAAGATATGGCCAAAAGAGCAATAGGCTCATTAAGAAAGCCAAGAAACTTGCTAGCCAAGCAGAAGTTACTTTGCTATATCTAGGCTTAGATGAAGTTACTGAGGCTGAAGGTCTTGATAGACCCAATATGAAACTTCCCGATAATCAAATTGAACTTCTCAAGGAATTGAGTAAAGTAAACGAAAACATCATTGTAATTTTGTCGTGCGGTTCAGTAGTAAATCTTGATTGGGAAAGATATACTAAGGGTATAGTTCACGCCTACTTGGCCGGCGAAGCTGGAGCTAAGGCTGTCACTAGAATAATTGAAGGCAAAGTCAATCCTTCAGGTAAATTGGCAGAGACCTATCCTTTGAAATATGAAGATGTTGCTTCATCGGACAATTTCCCTTCGCACAAGAAGACAGTTGAATATCGCGAAGGACCATATATTGGTTATCGCTACTTCCAAAAAGCTGGAGTCAAAGTTAGATATCCATTCGGTTTTGGACTTTCTTATACTAGTTTTGCTTATTCCAATCTCAAGGTTGATGATAAAAAGGTTAGTTTTACTATTACTAATACCGGCGATTATGATGGAAAAGAAACGGCAGAATTATATATAAGTAAAAAAGACTCGAATATTATTAGACCAGTAAGAGAACTCAAAGGATTTGCTAAAGTCTTTGTTAAAAAAGGTGAGAAAGTTAATGTTGCGATTAAATTTGATGACTATTCGTTCCGCTATTTTGACACTAAACTAAATAAATGGTGTACAGAAAGCGGAGAATATGCAATTGAAATTGGTAAATCGTGTGATGATATTGTTCTCAGCAAAACAATTGTAAAAGAGGGAATTACCCCGTCAACTAATGATGCCAAATTGTTACCAAATTACTACAATGGCAAAGTTAGAAATGTTTCTGATAAGGAGTTTTCACAATTATTGGGACGCGAAATTCCTAATTCGGAATTGAAATTTATCAAAAAGAACAGAATAATGGTCGATTACAATACGACAGTTGATGAATTAAAATATGCCAAGGGATGGGTTGGTAGACTTGTTTCTAACGCTATCAATTTCGCTATTAAATTCTTAAAATTCTTCGGAAAAAGATCATCAGCTAATACTTTGCAGATGGGAATGCTCCATCAGCCAATCAGAGGTATTTCGCGAATGAGTGATGGAATGATATGTTGGGGTTCGCTTGAAGGTTTAATGATGATGTTCAATGGTCATTTCCACAAGGGTCTTCACAAATTCTTCAAGGAAAGAAGAATTGATATTAGGGAAACAAAATTATTAAAAAAAGCGAGAAAGGAACAATAGGTTATGACTAAGGAACAAAAAGCAGCAAAGAAAGAGCAGAAGCGCATCGAGAAAGAAAAGATTTCTAAGATGAGTGAGCCAGAGAGAGAAAAGTATTTGGCGGAGAGAAAAGCTCAGCGCGAAGCAGAAGCCAAGAAAAAATATGAGGCGTACAATACAGAGTATTTAGCCAGGGTTGAAGTTAAAAGAAAATCCAATATGAATGGGTGGAAACGCTTTTGGTTTAATTTTGGACAAACAGCATTTTGTCAAGGCTTTAGAAAAGGATGGAAAAGATTTGCCTTCCGTCATCCAGAAGGATCAAAGTTGATATATCAAGTATTCTACTTTATCGTTTTCAGTGAAGGAGTGACTATTTGGCAATATCTTCTTCTTACTTTCTTGCCAATGATGTTTGGCTTAAAACTCGCGGGAATTCAATTTATGTGGCCATCTATTAGTATGGGAACATATAATGGGACAGAATTGTTCTATAATATATTGGGATATACTATTAATTATGATGCTTCAGGGAATGTTATTATTGGCGGCGGGCTAGGTTATTTTATTGCCTTCGAAATTGCTACGTTTACCGCCCAGTGCATCAATTTCCCACTGCAGCGCAATATCACTTATAAGTCACATGGCAATCCGTGGTATCAGGCGATGTGGTATTTCATTGGTTGGTTGCTTATTTCCTTCTTGTGCAACGCCATCAATGGAGCATGGATTCCCTTTGCTCAGTTGTATTTACCTCCGGCTGTCTACAACTTACTTGTTATGTTTGCGACGGGCGGTATATCAATGGTTATTTTCTTCTTTGTCTTCAGAATTATTTTCCCAGAGGGTGAGCCCAAAAAAGAAGAAAAGATTGCGGAATAATAACTTATATTTTGTTAAAATGATAATGTTTAGAAGGCATTATCATTTTAATTGTCTTTGAAAGGAAGAGTAGTATGGAGAAATTGATAACTTTCTGTGTTCCTTGTTATAACTCAGAAGCATATATGCAAAAATGTATTAATTCCATTCTTTGCGGTGGAAAACAAATAGAGATAATAATTGTCGATGATGGATCGAAAGATGGAACCGCAGGAATAGCAGATGAATATCAAAAAGAATATCCGGACATTGTTAAAGTTATTCATCAGCCCAATAAGGGACATGGTGGGGCGGTTAACGCTGGAATAAAAGCCGCTAAGGGTCTATATTTTAAGGTGGTCGATTCCGATGACTATTTAGAGAAATCCGCTTTGGCAGCCTTAATTGAAAAAATTTCAATGAATCACGCTAAGGGAAAAGATGTTGACTTATATATTACAAATTATGTTTACGATCACGTCTATGATAATACGCAAAATGTTGTTTCCTATGACACGGTGCTACCAGCCAATATGGAAGTTACTTTTGATTCTCTAAAAAAATTCAGATTGTCTAAGGTTTTGATGATGCACTCTCTTCTATACAAAATTGACGTTCTTCGCAACTGCGGAATCAAATTGCCAGAACATACTTTTTATGTAGATAATCTCTATGCATATATCCCTTTACCATATGTTAAAAAAATCTTTTATTTAAATGTTGATTTATATTTTTATTTCATTGGTCGTGAAGATCAATCAGTGAATATGAAAAACTTTGTAAAACGTTACGAACAACAAAATCGAGTTATGAAAATTATGTATAATGCCTATTCCTATCAAGAAATCATGAAGATGAATAAGCATTTGAGAAGATATATGTTTCACGATTTATCTTTGATTAATTTGAATACAATGATGTTTATGATTGCCTCTAAGGATGACAAGAAAAAGCGTAAGGAGACATATAAAAAATTACAAAAAGAGTTTAAAGATTCCGATGCTAAATTGTATCGGAAATTGAAATATCGTTCCTATTTTACGTTGATTTCCATCTATCCGTGGGAAATAAAAAGATATTCGTTAATCATCGGATATAAAACAGTTTGCAAATTAGTTAAGTTAGGCTAAATCTTATTTTATCAATTCTTCTCGACATAAGTTTAGAGCAGATTTGACAACTAAATCCATATTGAAATATTTATATAAACCAAGTCGTCCTCCAAAGATGACTTGGTTTTGTTTATGGGCCATTTCTAAGTATTGTTGATACAAGCTGTTATTTTTTTCGTCATTGACAGGATAGTATGGCTCAAGTCCTTCTTTCCAAGTGACGGGATATTCGCGAGTGATGATTGTCTTTGGCGAAACGGAATTATCAAAGTGCTTGTGTTCAATAATTCTTGTATACGGGATCTCATATTCGTTGTAATTGATGACAGCATTACCCTGGTAATTTTCACAATTCAATGTTTCTTCCTCAAAGCGAAGCGAGCGATACTCCAGTTTACCTAAGACATAATCAAAGAATTCGTCGATGCAGCCAGTGAACATGATTTTGTCAGCTATCTGTTGATAAATATCACGATTGGCAAAAAAATCAGTATTTAAACGCACTTCGATTCCTTCTAACATCTTTTCAATAATTCCAGTATAGCCACCGAAAGGAATTCCTTGATATAAATCATTAAAATAATTGTTGTCAAAAGTGAAGCGCAGAGGCAATCTCTTAATTATAAAGGCAGGTAATTCCGTAGCTTTTTTACCCCACTGTTTTTCGGTATATCCCTTGATTAATTTTTCATATACGTCTCTTCCGACCAATTTTAAAGCCTGTTCCTCTAAATTTTTAGGACTATCTATATGTTCCTTCGCTATTTGATCTGCAATGATTTTTTTAACTTTTAATGGATCTTTTTCTCCCCAGAGTTCGTAGAAAGTATTCATATTAAAAGGTAAGGAATAAAGTTTTCCGTGATAAAAACCTTTGGGAGAATTAGTAAAGCGATTAAATTTAGCGAATTGGTTAATATATTTCCACACTTCTTCATCAGATGTGTGAAAAATATGCGCTCCATATTTGTGAACGTTAATTCCTTCTTGATTCTTTGTGTATATGTTACCAGCAATGTGGTCTCTTTTTTCAATCACTAGAACCTTTTTACCGGCTTTTCGAGCTTCATGAGCAAAAATTGATCCATACAATCCCGAACCAACTATTAAATAATCGTAATGTTCCATCTCTATCTCCTCATCGTAAGTCTATCAAACTAATAAGCATTTATTTCTTGTTAATATTTTAAGTAAAATAAAGTTTATTTATTATATAAGTCAGTTAATTTATCGACAATTTCTTCAACGCCTGCTTGATTGTTTTCAGCCTTGTATCTTGACATCAATCTTACTGGCTTATTTAAGACATTGATGTTTTTCATTGTTTCCAAGATTGCTAAAACTCTTTTTCCGCTCAATGGTCCCCATGTGCCATTCTCAATAAGAGCAAAATTTTTATTTTGAACATTCAAAGCTGCCATATCATTTAAAAAGCTTTTCATTGGCGGATATAAATTAGTGCTGTAGGTTGTCGCTGCAAGTAAAATATTCTGAACTCGGAAAACCTCAGAAATCAAAAAAGATAATTCTGTCTTAGAAACATCGTACATCTTGATATTTTTTACCCCGTGTTCCGCTAATTCTGTTGCGATTTGGTAACATAAATCAGAGGTGTGATTGTAAAGGGTATTGTAGATGATAACTATATCATTTGATTCTGGTAAATAGCGACTCCATAACTTGTATTTATCTAAAAGTTGATCAAAGTGACTTCGCCAAATGACTCCGTGGAGAGGACAAACTATCTTGATATCCAAATCTTTGATTGAATCGAGCGCTTTAATAACATAATCACCATATTTTCCAATGACATTTGCGTAATATCGACGATGTTCTAAAAAATATGATTCGTCCAGTGTTATTTCGTCATCAAAAATATTTCCAAAATTGGCGCCAAAACTACCAAAGGCATCCGCAGAAAAAAGGACTTTGGAATATTTATCATAAATAAACATTACCTCAGGCCAATGAACAAAAGGCTCGTTGATAAATTTAAAACTATGTTTACCACTAGAAAATTCCGAGGAGGGATTGACGACAATAGTTTTAGCTTGCATATCTTTACCCATAAAGTTATCAAGCATTTTTAGGCTTTGAGCATTTAAAACAATGGTCACTCCTGGATAACGCAGCAATAGATCAGCTATTTCATCAGAATGATCAGGCTCCATGTGCGTAATGAAAAGATAGTCTAAAGAGCGGCCATCAAGTGATGATTCGAGATTCTCAAAGAAGGTGCTGGCCACAGAACGATCAACAGTATCAAAAAGGACCGTTTTTTCATCAAGCAATAAATACGAATTATATGCCATACCTTTATCTAGAGGAATGAAATTCTCAAAGGTTGGTTCCCTTGTATCACTTCCACCGACATAAATTAAATCATTAGTTATTTTTCTTGTTGTCATAATTGCTCCTCTACGTATATATAAATATATATCTATATACTACATAAAACCTTCTTGATATAAAAGAAAATTAGTAATATTGTTCAACTAGTTTACGCAAGACAATCGTTATTAGAATCAGCATTAAGTTTAAAAGTTTGTTAAGTTTTCTAAAAATATATAAATTTTTCAATAGATAATTCATATTCCCCATGCTATGTATCAATTCAAAATATTTGTATTTAGTAATCATAAAACAAATTACAATCATTCAAGGCGAATTAATCGTTATTAAGATACTAAAAGTATGTACAAAAATGTAAAATAATACATCCCATCTAGACTAATAGAAATATTAATGAGGAAGTTAGCGTTTGCCTGAAAGGATTTTTTACGATTTTTCTTAGAAGAACTCAAATGATTCCGACCACATTTTGATTGAAAACAAAAAAAGATGCACCTAAATGCACCAATTATTTATGAATTACACTGGTTGGAGCAGAGAGATTTGAACTCTCGACCTCTTGGTCCCGAACCAAGCGCACTACCAAGCTGTGCTATGCCCCATTATTTGAGCTGATTAGTTAAAAAAATGGTCGGAGCGATGAGATTCAAACTCATGATCTCTCGGTCCCTAACCGAGCGCACTAATCAAACTGTGCTACGCCCCGAGCAAGATATATTCTATTAGAATATAGAATAAATTGCAAATAAAATAAAAAGATTTTAACTGGTCGGAGCAGAGAGATTTGAACTCTCGGCCTCTTGGTCCCAAACCAAGCGCGCTACCAACCTGCGCTATGCCCCGAACAAATAATATTCTAATGGAATTCGATTTGAAATGCGATAGAAAATGAAAAAAAAGTTAAAAATCCGCAAAATGAAAAAGGATATTAAGCCATTTGACAAAAAAATGTGACTCAATATCCAATATTTAATTATTTTGTTCCGAAAATTCGGTCGCCAGCATCACCTAAGCCGGGAATAATATAACCTTTTTCATTTAATCTATCATCGAGTGAAGCGAGGAAGATTTTAACATCAGGATTGGCTTTCTCAACTGCATCAACACCTTGTTGAACACCGACTAAACAGATGAGGCGAATATTCTTAAAGCCTCTTTTTTTAATTGCATCGATGGCTAAATTGGCTGAGCCTCCAGTGGCGAGCATAGGATCAATAACTACCACCAAAGGATTTGGTACATCGGGAAGTTTGAAATAATACTCGTGTGGTTCAAGTGTCTTTTCATCACGATACATGCCGATATGTCCAGTTCTGGCGGTGGGAATCATCTTTCTGATACCATCGACCATTCCGATTCCTGCTCGAAGTATTGGAGCAAGAATAACTTTATTCTTAAGTTTGGTTCGGTGCATGGCTGCTCCTGTTGGCGTCTTAATAATTTCATCCGATGGATAAGTTGGCAAGTCCTTAAAGGCTTCAAAGCACATGAGCGAAGCAATTTCTTCTAAAGCTTCACGAAATTCCTTTGATTTTGTTCTTTCATCTCGTAAAATAGCCATTTTTACATCAATCAACGGATGTTTGATAATCGTTAACATGACAATAAGTCCCCCTTATTAAGTATTATAACGAATATATTTTTGTTAATAAACATTAACATGCTAATTCTATTCTTTAAATATGGGCTTAATGCTATACTTAATAAGGAAATTGGAAGGTAAATATGTCAATAGATTTTAAAAATGAACTAAATAAAGAGCAGTATCTAGCCGCAACTAGCCAAGCCAAACACTTGAAGATAATTGCTGGTGCCGGAACGGGGAAAACTAGAACACTTACTTATCGTTTAGCTAATATGATTATGCGAAATGAATTCTTTCCTAGTCAAATTGTTGCGATAACTTTTACAAATAAAGTTGCTAGAGAAATGCGCGAGCGAGTGAAAGATATTTTGCAAAAGAATAATCTCGACTTTGTAGGCCAGCCAATTATAATGACTTTTCATGGTTTTTGCTATCGCTTTTTGCGTAAAGAACTGTATACGCATTACAACAATTTCAAGGAACCTTTTAGTATTGCTGATGAAAAGGATCAAGCCCAAATTTTTAAAAATATCGCCACCCGTGAGGGATGGAAATATAATGATAAACTATTTCAAGATATGAAAAAATCCATCTATGCGATGAAGACTAAAGGCATAACTGTTGATGAAGCGGACGAGGAAACTTTGACCGCACGAAAAATTAAACATTTTTATGAACTTTATCAGGAAGATTTGGCTAAATCAAACGCTCTCGATTTTGATGATTTGCTGATGTTCACTTATGAGATATTGAAAAGAGATGATGAATGTAAATTGGCTTATCAGAAGAAATATAGAGCCTTTCTCATCGATGAATTTCAGGATACCAATCTTTTGCAATACAAAATTGTACGTCTATTCATGGCTCCGGATACCGAACTTTGTGTTGTGGGCGATCCAGATCAAACCATTTACACTTGGCGCGGAGCGGACAACAATATTATCAAAACAAAGTTGAACAAGGATTTTAAGGATTTGGAAACAATCGTTTTGAACTTGAATTACCGCTCAACGCAGAAGATACTTGACAAGGCCAATGAACTGATTAAACACAATAATGATCGGGTGGATAAATCGCTGATTGCTTTCTCAAAGGAGAACGGCAAGGATGTGGAATTTATTTCAGCGGTCAATCAAGACAGTGAAGCGAAGAATATAGCGATAAAGATAAATTATTACCACAACAATTTTCATGTCAAATATTCGGACATGGCTATTATTTATCGCTCCAATTATCTATCGCGAATATTTGAAAAAACTTTTAATCTTTTTCGTATTCCTTATGAACTATATGGCGGAACGAAATTCTATGAACGGGCTGAGGTTAAGGCGGGATTGGCCTATTTAAGATTATTAAATAATCCTGATGATTCACTTTCATTTGATAGAGTTATTCACGCCCCATCTATCAAAATTGGAGAAGTGACTTCAATGAGGATGACAGCGTTGGCTGATCAAAAGGGCAAGTCTATTTTTCGCTTGGTAAGAGAAAATTTTGATGAACTTGATATATCATCCGTTCAACGCGATGGTCTTAACAAAATTGTTAACGCTATTAATCAGGCGGAGACTAATTTAAAAAAATCTCAAAGCATCGATGAAAGTGTCAAAGTTATCAAAGAATATTTTAGTGAAGCTGGATTTTTAAGTTACGTAAAGAAATGGGATGAAAGCGAGAAAGAGGATCAAGACAAAGCCTATTCTCGCGAGGACAACATTAACGAATTGATCGGTGCTTTTCACGACTATCTAGTGAATGCTACAAACAATGCTGACGAAGATGAACAACCTAATCTTAATGATTTTTTAATTAATGTGGCTCTTGAATCTGACCAAGATACGATGAAAGATGAAGAAAAAGTTGCAGTTATGACTGGACACGTTT
>JAQWCB010000116.1 GCA_028707375.1 Bacilli bacterium
CTTATTCTCTTAAGGAATTGCTTTTAGAAAAGCCTTTATCGAAGATAACGATCAATGACATCGCTAATAAATGCGATATTAATCGTCAAACCTTTTATTACCACTTTCACGATATAACCGACCTTATTGAATGGATTTGCCTTGAGGATGCGGACAAAGTTTTGAAAAATAATAAGACATACGCCACTTGGCAAGAAGGCTTCCTATCTATATTCGACATTATGATACAAGATAGGCGCTTTATCATGAATATCTTTCACTCCATATCGTTAGACATTCTTTACAAGTATCTTTATAAGCTCGTTTTTCCTCTTATCTACAATGTGGTCGAAGAAAAAGCCAAAGGAATGCAAGTCAGGGAAGAAGATAAAAAATTCATCGCGGATTTTTATAAATATTCCTTTGTCGCTATCGTCTTACAATGGATTGAAGACAATATGAAAGAAGATCCCAAGGCCATTGTTGAGCATTTAAGTATCCTGGTTGAGGGTACGGTCGATCACGCTTTGAGAAACTATAGTAAGCACTAAAGATATCTTAAAACGCCAGACTCTCTACTATTATCTTTCTTTTATCTTCTGTCGATATTTACTACACCAAAGAACATTTGTCGCAATATTTGTCATTTGCTGCACAATGATAATTTCCTTTCAAAATATTTTTTCCATAATAACGTTGTAAACATTTTAGGAGGAAATATATTATGTATTATAGTGCAGGAACATACGAGGCTTTCGCCCATCCCGAGAAGCCCAAAAATGTTAATAAGAAATCAGCGTATATCATAGGAACAGGTTTAGCCGGGCTATCTGCTGCTTTCTTTTTGTTGCGCGATGGACAAATGAAAGGTGAGAATATTCACTTATTAGAAAAATTAGACCTCGCGGGTGGATCTTGCGACGGTCGAAAAGATATAACCAAGGGATTCTATATGCGCGGCGGTCGTGAAATGGATAATCACTTTGAATGCATGTGGGACATGTTTCGTGACATTCCCTCTATTGAAAAACCTAATACCTCGGTTCTCGATGAATACTATTGGTTAAATAAACACGATCCTAACTATTCCTTGTGCCGCGCTTCCATCAATCGGGGCGAAGATGCTCACACGGATAAAAAATTCTGTCTCGACAAGAAATCCGCTCTAGCCTTATCTAAACTCTTCATCACTCCGGAGAAAGAATTGGAAGATAAAAAGATCTCCGACATCTTGCCATCATCTTTTTGGAAAACTAATTTTTGGCTGTATTGGCAAACGATGTTCGCCTTTCAACGTTGGTCATCAGCGTTGGAGATGAAGCGATATATCTGTCGTTTTTGTCATCACATCGATGGTCTCCCGGATTTTTCCGCACTGAGATTCACCAAATACAATCAGTACGAGAGCATGATTCTTCCCGCTGTCAAATATCTCGAGAGTCACGGTGTCAAATTTGAATATGGCATCAATGTCAAGAATGTTGTCATTGAGAGAGATGGCGATGACAAAATCGCCAAGCGAATAGTTTATGTCAAAGATGATAAACCTCAAGCCATAAATCTAACTAAGGATGACTTAGTCTTCATCACCAATGGCAGTTGCACCGATACTTCTTGCTATGGCGATCAAACTAAAGCCCCTGATTTATCAAATGTTAAGAATGGTTATGGAGAATCGTGGGATATGTGGAAAAATATCGCTAAACAAGCTGAAAATGGCGAATATGGCAATCCCGATAACTTCTGCAGCGATGTTGAAGCCACCAACTGGATGAGCGCCACTATTGCCACGTCAAACGAAGAAATAATTCAACATATTATAAAAGTATGCAAGCGCGATCCGCGCCTTGGCAAAGTTACCACTGGCGGGATTGTCACAGTCAGAGACTCCGTCGATAACTGGTATCTTTCCTGGACCATCAATCGCCAGCCGCAATTTAAGTCGCAAGATAAGAAAACGGTCCTCATTTGGGTCTATTCGCTAACAACCAACAAGGAAGGAAACTATATCAAAAAAGCGATGCGCAAGTGCACAGGTCAGGAAATATGTCAAGAATGGCTTTACCACATTGGCATCGATGAAACAAAAATCGCTCAACTCGCTCAGAATGAATGCAATACCACTACGTGTTATATGCCTTACATCAATGCCTTTTTCCAGCCGCGCAAAAATATCGATCGCCCAAAAGTCGTTCCAACTGGATCCAAGAATTTCGCCTTCATCGGACAGTTTGCGGAAACACCTCGCGATACTATTTTCACGACTGAATATTCAATTCGCACGGGCATGGAAGCCGCTTATACTCTCTTAGATATCGATCGTGCGGTTCCCGAAGTTTGGGCTTCGCAATACGATGTCCGCTCCCTGTTAAAGGCCTGCTACTATGCGGTCGATCAAAAAACAGTCAAGGAATTACCCTTGAGCCTTAAAGAAAAAATCTTGCTCAAAATAGTCTTAAATAAGAGCAAGAATACCGACATTGAATTACTTCTAAAACAGGTCGGTTTAATTAAATAGTTTATTTGTGATAAGTTTCGTGATGATTTATTTTCAGCGCGCGATAGACTTGCTCAATAATGATTTCTAACGCCATCGGATGAGTAAAAGTCATGTCCGAGAGAGAAAGTCTATACTTGGCTGCCTTTCGAAGTTTGTCCGAAACTCCATAGGAGCTACCGACAACAAAGGTGAAATGAGAATATCCTTCAACGCAAATTTCATCCAGTATTTCCGCTAAGCGTTCAGATGAAATACGCTGTCCACCTAAATCTAACAAAAAAAGATAATCGCTCCTACCGAGCGAATCTAAAACTCTATCAGCCTCAATATCCAGCGCATGGAGAATATCCGCTTGGCTCGGTTTAAGACTCAAAGAACACTCATTGATGAATTCAACCGAGACCTTAGCATATCTTGCTATGCGCTTTTCATATTCTTGAAAAGCAAGTTTATAATATGGTTCGCGAACTTTGCCAACCATAATAAAACGAAAAGTTATCATCAATCGCCACCTTTAATCATATCCGTAACGGAAGCGCAGCGCAGCTTAGCCTCCGGTATTTTTCCTAACTGAGCTATCATAACTTTTTTATATGTCTCAATAGCGCATTCCGGATCATTGCATTCATCAGATAGGTGAACAAGAGTTACTTCCTTCGTATTATCCCTGATTACAAGCGAAAGATAACAGGCGGAAGCAATATTGTCCAAATGGCCGCGATCCGAATGAATCCTTCGAATCAAATACATCGGACGCGATGAAGAATAAAGCATCTTGGTATCGTGATTTGATTCCATCAAATAATAATCCGCGCCCGCAATAAGATTGATAGCCTTATCCGAAATAAAACCAGTATCAGCAATATAGACCAAAGTCTCGCCTCCGGCCTTGATAATAAAACCTGTCGTATTTTTCGCATCGTGACTGAGCGGAATGGGCCGAATGGAAAAATCTCCAATCTGAAAAGGAACGTAAGGTTCAAAATACTGTTCGTCTTCCAATGCGATTGATAGCACATCGCGACTGACCATCCACTTCTCTTGTGGAATAAATTTAATTCCGGAAATATGATCGGAATGATTGTGAGTAATCAGTAACTTATCAATCTTAGCTAAGCCCAATCCACAGCTAGTTAAACCCGCCATCAATTTTTTCTTAGTTATGCCACAATCAATTAAAATAGTTGTATGTTCCGTGTAACAAACGATGGAATTTCCTTTCGACCCAGATGAAATCGTACAGTAGCGCATTACATTTCTTCCTCGGATAAAGAATTGTCAACAGC
>JAQWCB010000117.1 GCA_028707375.1 Bacilli bacterium
GCCTCTTTTCCGCGAATTATTCTCGCTCCAGCCGAAATGGAAAATATCAAAATTGAAAAGAATAAATTAAAGGATGTTTCAATCATCGGCATCAGTATAAAGGAGATGCAAAAATGAAAGAACTAATATGTATCAGTTGCCCGCGCGGATGTCATTTAAAAGTCGATGAGAAAACTTTGAGTGTAACCGGAAATTCTTGCCCACGTGGGAAAATATATGGAATTTCTGAAGTAACTAATCCCGTGAGGACGATTACCTCTACCGTTAAAATCTCTGGGGGAATGTTATCTCGCGTTTCCGTAAAAACCGATAAACCCATCGCCAAGACAAAGATTTTTGCCGTCATGAAATTATTGAATCAAGTTCAATTAACGGCCCCGGTAAATATTGGTGACCTTGTCTTGGAAAATATTCTTGATACAGATGTAAATATTGTGGTAACTAAAAAAGTTGAGGCTAAATATGAATAGAGAAATAGAAAAGAAAAAGCGATACATCATTGCCTTAGATCAAGGAACTACTTCTTCTCGCGTAGTCATCTTTGATAATTACGGGAAAGTCGTTACTATCGTTCAAAAAGAATTTAAGCAAATTTATCCAAGACCAGGTTGGGTTGAACACGACCCCATGGAAATATATGCTTCGCAATCATCGGTTATGATTGAAGCAATTGCTCAATGTGGAATTAGGCCTTATCACATTCAAGCCGTTGGAATAACAAATCAACGCGAAACAACTATTGTATGGGATAAAAACACAGGCAAACCAATTTACAATGCCATCTTATGGCAATGCCGTCGTACCGCTCCGATTATTGAGCAAACAATCAAGGATGGTCTATCCGATTATATAATCAAGACGACTGGGCTAATTCCTGACGCCTATTTTTCCGCAACTAAAATCAAATGGATTCTAGATCATGTCGAAGGGGCAAGAGCCAAGGCTGAAAAAGGCGATTTGCTATTTGGGACTGTAGATACCTGGCTGATGTGGAAGTTAACTAATGGCCGAGTTTTTGCGACAGATTACACCAATGCCTCGCGAACAATGCTTTACGACATTGTTAATTTGCGATGGGATAAAAAACTGTGTGACTACTATAAAATACCCATGAAAATGCTTCCTGAGGTGAAACCTAGTTCGAGTATTTTTGGTACTATGCGCATCTTTGATACCGAAGTTCCAATCGCGGGAGTAGCGGGTGACCAACAAGCCGCCCTTTTTGGTCAAACGTGTTTTGCGCCAGGGGAAATGAAGAATACATACGGCACCGGATGCTTTTTATTAATGAATATTGGAAACAAAATTTGTCATTCCAAGAATGGCTTAGTTACAACTATCGCTGCTAGCAGTGTTGATGGAAAACCCGATTACGCTTTAGAAGGTTCGGTCTTTGTCGGAGGAGCACTCATCCAGTGGCTCCGCGATGAAATGCACTTTATTTTGGATGCGGTGGATTCGGAATATTTTGCCATCAAATCCGAAAGCAACAATGGAGTATATATGGTTCCAGCTTTCACTGGTTTAGGTGCACCATATTGGGATATGTATTCGCGTGGAACTATATTTGGACTCACCCGTGGAACAACTCGTGAAAATATTATTCGGGCGTGTCTGGAAAGCATTGCTTATCAGGTAAACGATTTAGCCACAGCTATGTCCAAAGACACTAATCAACCCATCACCTCGCTGAAAGTCGATGGGGGAGCCTCTAAGAACTCTTTCTTGATGCAATTTCAATCCGATATAACCAATACCAAAGTTATTCGATGCCAAACGAAAGAGACAACTGCTTTAGGTGCAGCATTTTTAGCCGGATTAGCCGTGGGAACTTGGAAAAATAAAGAGGAACTAAAGAAACTCTATTCCATCGATTCAATCTTTGAGCCCCACATGGAAAATAAACTGCGGAAGAGATACCTATATAAGTGGCACAAAGCAGTTAAGATGTGTCGCGGATGGGATGATGATTCAGATTTGGATGAATAGTAACCATTGTTATTAAGTTAATTTTTTTTCAATCGATATCTATTATGATACACAAAAAAAGGCTACTAGATTTTCCCTAGTAGCCTTTTCACTAAATTAATTTTTAGCAACGTAATCAATCAAATTTTGAGGGTCAGAATCAGCCGAAGCTTTTTCAACGATATCTTCGACACTGTCCTCTTGTTCGGTATCTGATTCACTCGAATCTTCTTCTTCCTCATCGTCATCCGAAGTATCGCCATAGAAACCTGTACCTGCCGGTATAAGTTTACCAATCATGACATTCTCCTTTAGTCCGTGAAGATAATCCGTACGTCCTTTAACCGCTGCATCGGTCAAGACACGAGTGGTCTCTTGGAACGAAGCGGAGGACAAGAAGGCTTTGGTATTCAAGGCGGCTTTAGTAATACCTAAGACTAAAGGATTACCAACAGCAGGACGTCCACCAGCCAACAACACAGCATTATTTGCCTCAGTGAAATCAATAATATCAATCTTTGATCCGGTCAAAAGTTCAGTATCACCAGATTCAACGATAAGAATCTTAGAAAGCATTTGTCTTCCGATAACTTCAATGTGCTTATCAGAAATATAAATACCCTGAGAAAGATATACACGATCAACTTCTTCCAATAAATACGTTTGAACTTTAGCAACATTGGAAGCCTGTAATAACTTCTTAGGATCAATAGCACCCGCTGTCAATTTCTGACCAGGTTCGACTGTATCACCAACTTCAACGATAACATTGGAGTGAGCATTAGTCGTATAAACTCTTGTCTCCGGCTCACCATTAATTTGAATTTGGTCATTAACAACAACAATATCATATATTTTCTTGCCGTCATCATCGCCACGAATTTCGGTAATCTTACCATGAATTTCAGTAATGCACGCTTCACCTTTTGGCGTACGAGCTTCCAAAACTTCCTGAACACGGGGAAGACCCTGAGTAATATCATCACCACCTAAAACACCACCTGAGTGGAAATTTTTAAGGGTTAATTGCGTACCGCGCTCACCGATAGATTGAGCTGCCATAATACCGACAGCATCACCAATCTTCGCCAATTCTCCAGTCGCCAAGTTACGACCATAACAGTGAACACAAACCCCATCTTTTGTTTCGCAAGTAAAGAGAGTTCTAATCTCTACTTCTTTAATTCCAACACCGACAATCTTCTTTGCATCAGCTTCAGAAATCATCGTATTTCCCTTAACAATAACTTCACCAGTCTTGGGATTAACAACATCGTGAACAGCAAAACGTCCAACTAAACGTTGATCCAAATGCACGATAACTTTCGGGAAATCATTATTTTTAGCATCATCAGGATGTGGTTCACGAGACATAATATCTCTAACAATCACACCATGATCGGCACCACAGTCTTCTTCGCGGATAATAACATCGTGAGATACATCGATAAGACGACGAGTTAAATAACCCGAATCCGCTGTCTTAAGTGCAGTATCAGCACCAGTCTTACGCGATCCGTGCGTAGCCGTAAAGAATTCAGAAACCGAGAAGCCATCACGGAAACATGATTTAATTGGAATCTCAATGGCTGAACCATCAGGTTTCGCCATTAGACCTTTCAAACCTAGCAACTGAACAAAATTTGTTGTCTTACCACGAGCGCCGGAAGTCGACATCATAAACATCGGATTGCGGACTTCTTTATTGATCAATTCTTTAACTTCATCCGTAATCTTTTGAGTAACATTATTCCAAAGAGCGACAACTTTATCGTATCTCTCCTTTTCAT